>CAXSEX010000001.1:0-35228 GCA_964236415.1 uncultured Acetobacteraceae bacterium
CCGAGGCATCATTGCCATTGGGGTTGCCGAAGTACCCGCCGACGACGTACTTGGAAGACATGGACTACTTGCTCACTTTTCCGTGATGACCAAGCAACTCTCCTATTTTCGCGTATTTCCTGCAATCACAATCTTGTGTGGTCAACAAATTCCAAGCTATGGCAACACTAATGCACGAATTATGACAAACGCTGCTTCACGGCGAGCGGCATTCATCTACGCTGAACAGGCGAATACTTTGATAAGTACCTGTTGACGACCCGAACTGCCTGCAGCCGGGCACGGATGGCGGCGGCTGCCCGGGTCGGCGGCCTCGACACGCCCGCCCATTCGTGGGAGGCACGGCACGTCAACGGCGGCGGCGCCCCCACGCCCCGGCGATGGGCAAAGGGGCCGGCCAGCCCGGTCCAGCCGCACGCTGCCCATGGAGAAACCTGCGCCGATGCCGCACACGGCTCCTTTCATCGCCCGGCACGACGAGGTGCTGGCCCGGTTCGCCGCCGCGGCCCGGACCGCCGGGATCGCGTCCTTCGATGTGTTCGACACCCTGCTCGTCCGCTTCTTCGGCGACCCCGCCGACCTGTTCGCGGCGCTCGGCGAACGCATCGCGCCCAAGGCGGCCGCGACCTTCGCGCGCGAGCGGGCGGCAGCCGAGCAGCGCGCGCGGGCGGGCGCTGCCGCCCGGGGCGAGCGGGAAGTGACGCTCGCCGGCATCTACCGCGAACTTGCGCAGTCCCGGGCCGCGCTCGGCCTCGCCGATGGCGTGGATCTCGAACAAGCGGCCCGGCAGGAGATGAACCTCGAACTTTGCTGCGTGCGCGCGGACCCCCAGGTGGCCGCCGCGTTCGCGGCGCTGGTCGCCGCGGGCCGGCGCGTCGTGCTTGTGTCCGACATGTATCTCCCGGCCGAGTGCGTCGAGCAGATGCTGGCGCGTTGTGGGATCGCCGGGTTCGAGCGGCTTTACCTGTCCAGCGAGCTCATGGTCGCCAAGGCGGACGGCAGCGTGTGGCCCTTTCTGCGCGCAGCCTCCGGCCTCGCCCCGGACGCCGGGATCGTGCACCTCGGCGACAACCCCCAGAGCGATGGCGAAACGGCGCGCGGCTTCGGGGTGCGCCCCTTCCTACTGTCCCCACCCGGCGAGCGGCGGGTTGGGTCCCGCCTCGTGCAGCGCGGCCATTGGCTCGCCGACAGCTTCGCATCCCTGCTCCGCCAGGAGTTGGTGGCGCGGCGCGGCGAGCCGGGCCTCGATCCCTACTGGCTGGCCATCGCCTTTCTCGTCGTCGCGCCCGCCGCCCTCGGCATGGCCGGCCACGTCCGGCGCGTGGCCCGGGCGCACGGCACGGACCGCGTCTTCTTCCTGGCGCGCGATGGGCTGGTCTTCCAGAAAGCGTACGAGGCGGCCTGGCGCCCGGCCGATGCGGCGCCGTCGCGCTACGTGTGGTGCTCCCGCCGCTGCGCGAACTTCGCCAACATCGCCGCACTGGACGATACGGCGCTCGGCTTCCTCACCTCCGGCGCACCGATCTCGCCCGAAGCATACCTCCGCCGCATCGACCTCGATCCGGTCGACCCGGCGGTCCAGCCGGTCCTCACCCGGTTCTTCCCCGACCCGGCGCAGCCGGTGCGGACCACAGGCGGGCGCGCGGCGCTGCGGGCGATGTTCGCGGCGCTCGCCGAGCCGATCCTGGCGCAGGCCGCGGCCGAACGGGAGGCGCTGCTCGCGCATCTCGACACCATCGGGCTTTACGACGGCCCCGGCGTCGTCGTCGATCTCGGCTGGCACGGCAGCCTGCAACGCTCATTGATGCTGCTGGGCCAGGCGCGCAGCGGCGTGCTGCCGCCGCTTGCGGGCGCCTATCTCGGCACCTTCGAGCGCCGGGTGCGGACGGTGGCCGGCGCGCCGCTCCAAGCGTCCGGCTGGCTGTTCAACGCCGGGCTGCCGCGCGACCGCGTGGCGCGGTTCACCCGTTCGGTGGAGATCACCGAGCTGCTGTTCTCCGCGCCCGAGCCTGGCATCCGCTGCGTCCGCCGCCACGGCACGGAGGCGGAGCCGGTCCGCATCATGGAGCCGCAGGAAGCGGACCGGCTGCGGCTGGCGGCAATGTTCCATGACGCGGTGGCGAAGTGCGCCGCGGCGCTGCGCCCGGTGCTGGTGGACGCCCATGTCGATGCGCTCGCCTCCCTCACCCTGCACGGCTTCGACGCCCTGCTCGGCAACCCGGCGCCGGAGGACATCGCGCACTTCGGCGGCATCGCCCACGCCGAGGGGTTCGGCGTCGCGCATTACCGCCCGATGGTCCCGGACGTGCCGCCGGCCTCCAAGGCCAAGGCCCGGCTCGACGCCTTGGACGCCAGCTTTTGGCGCCGGGGCTTCCTCCGGTCGCTCGCCCCCGGCGCCCGCGCGCAAACGATCCTGCTGTCGGTCGTGCAGACGGAGGTGCGCCGGGCGCGCCGCGCCGCCGCGCGCCTCCGGCAGCAGCACGGCGGCCTCGCATGAGCGAGCGGCTCGACGGCGGCGTGGACGGCCCGGCGGCGCTGAAGCGCCGCTCCGTGCGCGGGGCCGCCGCCACGTTCGCCGCGCAAGCCGTCCGCTTCGCCTTGCAGTTCGGGGCGCAGGTCGCGCTCGCCCGCCTGCTCACCCCGGCGCAGTTCGGCATCGTGGCGATGGTGGCGCCGCTGGTCGGCCTTGTGCAGTTGTTCGCCGAGCTTGGCCTTGCCCAGGCGGTGATCCAGCGCCCGTCGCTCACCCATCGCGAGCTTTCGGGGCTGTTCTGGGTCAACGGCGCCGTCAGCCTGGGCCTCGCCGCGCTGCTGGCCGCGGCTTCGCCGCTGGTGGCCGCGTTCTACGGCGAGCCGAAGACGATGGCGGTGACGGCCAGCCTGGCGGTGCCGCTCGTGCTCGGGGGCTTTGCGGCGCAGCAGATGGCGCTGATGAACCGCCGCCTGCAGTTCGCCGCCCTCGCCGCGGTCGAGGTCGGCAGCACGGCCGCCGCCGCCACGGTCGGCATCCTGTGCGCCTGGTGCGGGCTGGGCTACTGGTCGCTGGTGGCGATGCAGGTCGCCAACAACTTGGCCAACCTCATGGCGGCCTGGGCCGTTTCCGGCTGGCGGCCGGGCAGGCCCCGCCTGGACGCGGCCGTGGCGCCCCTGCTGCGGTTCGGCGGCAACGTGACGAGCTACAACCTCGTCAACTACCTGTCGTTCAACCTGGACAATGTGCTGATCGGCTGGGCGAGCGGGGTCGGCGCCCTCGGGCTTTACGACCGTGCGTTCCGGCTCATGCTGCCCTCGGTCATGCAGCTCACGACGCCGTTCACCCGGATCACCGTGCCCCTGCTGTCACGGCTGCAGGCGGAGCCTGACCGCTACCGCAGCAGCTTCCGCCAGGTGCTGCGCGCGCTGCTGCTCGCGACGCTTCCGGGGCTTGCGTGGAGCATCGTGTTCGCCGGCCAGGTGGTCGCAGCCCTTCTCGGCGCGCGGTGGCAGGCGGCCGGGCCGATCCTTGCGGCGCTCGGCGCGGGCGCCTTGCTGCTGCCCGTCAACAACGCCGTCGCGTGGCTGTTCATCAGCCAGGGGCGGACGCGGGAGCAGTTGGCCTGGGGCGCAGCCGGGTCCGGGATCGTGCTCGTCTCCTTTGTCGCGGGCTTGCCCTGGGGTCCGGTCGGCGTCGCCACCGCATCCGCGGCGTTTGCCTGGGTGGTCGGCTCCCCCCTGCTGTTCTGGGCCGCGACCCGGCGCGGTCCCGTGGGGCTGCGCGACCTCCTGGAGGCCGTGTTCCCGGTGGCGCTGGCCACGCTGGCGGCCGGTTGCGCCCTGGCGGCAGTCCCCGGCGGCGTTTGGCCGGCCGGCATCGCAGGGCTGGCGGTGGCGCTGGCTGGGTCCTACGCGGCGACGGCTGCCGTGCTTGCGTGCCTTCCTGCGGGCAACCGCATGCTCCGCGACCTATGGCGGCTCCGCAGCACCTTGCGGGCCGAGCCGATCAGTCCGTAGGAGCCGCGTTGCCGAAGGTTGCGGGAATGGCCGCACGGTCCGCACCGGTCCAGGCTCCGGGCGCCCCCGTCAGCACCAGGCATGCAGGGCGACCGCCAGGGTTGGCCCTGCCGTCCTTGGCAGACGCAACAGGCTGCATCCGCTGCCCTGCAAAATGGCAGAGCATCAAGGCCAGCAGGAGCACGCAGGCGACGTAAAGGGCGAGCGCGTCGATCCACCCGTCGAAAATCAGCGCCACCCCGGCGAGCAAGGTGCCTAGGACGCTGACGGTCACAAGAGCAAATGACCAGTGCTGCCACGGCGTTGCCTGCATAACGCGGTGCCTGATCCAATCCGGCTGTCGCATTTCGAATCCATCCCGATATCAGAATAACATCGGGAACGACGGGCTGTAAAGCTCAAAACCGTTCATTGCATCCGTTCAAGGTGAACTTGCTTAGGCTGCATCCTGATGCACGAAGGCAACAGTGCCGATAAGCAGGACGGCGAAAAGAATAGGCGAGAACTGGTGATAGCCGCCGGTCAGCAACAACAGCACCATAAGGGAGGCAAGCAGCGTCCACTGCCGTTTCGTCCGGGTCCCCCAGGTGAGGAGGCCAAGGTAGAGCACCAAGCCGAAGATCCCATATTCCATCAGGACTTTGACCGGGGTGTTAAGGTGGTAGACGTAGGGGATCATAAGCTGTTCCGAGGCGCCGGGTCCGACCCCGGTCACGGATACCCAAGGCGCCGCGTCGAGCAGATCCTGCAAAGCCAGGAAGGGCGTCACGAACCGCTCGTGGCCGCTCGTACCAGGCAGCGTGAACTCGTAGACCCGGCCCGACATCATGTCGGCGAAGTCGGGCAGCACGACGCTGAGCGCGGTGAAGGCCAGCGCGCAACCTGCCGCCAGCAGGATGGCGCCCAGCAGGCCGCGCCGTCCGGCGCTGATCGCGAGCACGGCGATGTACGATCCCAGCACCAGCCAGCCGGTGCCGGACATGGACAGCAACAGGGCCGCGAAGAACAGCACGAGGTAGGTGGCCCGGCGGAAGTACAGCGCCTCGATCACCACCGCCAAGGCCATGAATTGGGAGAACACGGAGGGTTCGACGAGAAAGAACCCGTTCGACTTGTTCAGCCCGCGGTCGATCGGGATGGTGACGTTGTACTGCTCCTCGATCAGGAACTGGTCGGGCACGACGCCCGTGAAGGCGAAGAGGCTGATGCCGACGAACTGCAGCACGAACTGCACCAGCCCCGCGACGGCGAGCGCCGCCAAGGCGAGCGACACGATCCGGAAGAACGCGGTCTCGCTGACCGAATGACGGAACCGCAGCACGGCGAAGGCGGTGATGGCCAGCCAATAGTACAGGGAGGTCATGCTCATCCGCGGCGCCATCGCGAGGGGCAGGTTGATCTGGGTGGCCACCGAGAACAGGGCCACGGCGCACAGGCCGCAATACAGCGCCATCCGCCGCCGCTCAATCACCAGCGTGCCGCTCGCGACACCCCAGGCGGCCAGGCCCAGCACCAACGGGGTCGCCACGCTGATCTTGAGGCCGCCCGCCGGGATTGCGAAGCGCTGCAGCACGAGGCAGCTGAACAGCGTGCCCCAGGTGAAGGCGTTGACGCCGAGCCGTCCGCGCCAAACCGACGGCTGCAGCGCCGTGACCGGGATCGCACGGCTCGGACGCGCAGCGGTGAACCCGGCGGTTTTCGTGGAAGGGGCCATGCCGGCACTATGAACCGCATGGGCAGGCCCGTCGCGCCCGTCGTGGACGTGTCGGGAATGCCTTTCTGTCGAAATCGCACAATCGTGATCTACAATGGTTGAATGCGGCCCCTCAACGTTCAAAAAAAGATAGGCGTAAAGCCGCATGTGTTTTAATTGGGGTTCCTTTACAAACCACGGCCGGCGTTTGCTGGTGAAAGACCAAGTTGGCAAAGAACGGGCTTGCCGCTCTGACTCCGTCGCGACCACTCCACGGACATTTCAACCAAAACGTCCATGGTGCGCGCGGGCTGTTCGCCTTCATGGTGTTCGTGTTCCATGTCGTGAACTCGGGGTTGAGCACCTTCGCCCCGCTCTCGACGCCCATCGGCTTCTTCCTCACCTCCGCCTTGGAATACGGGGTGGAGCTGTTTTTCTGCATCAGCGGCTACGTGATCGCCGGAACGTTGCGGCGCGCCCGCAATCCCGCCGTGTTCGTCGAGGATCGCGCCATCCGCATCTTTCCCGTGCTTTGGGCCTCCACACTCGTCATCGTCGTCATCGGCTTGGCCACCCGGACGCATGGGTTCCAGGACGAGACATGGGGCCAGTTGCTGGTGGAGGTGCCGGTCAACCTGCTGGCGCTGCCGGGCGTCCTGCCGATCGACAACATCCACCCGGCCGCCTGGTCGCTCAGCTATGAAGTGGCCTTCTACCTGTTCTGCGCTGCCTGCTGGGCCATGTGCAGGCGCTTTGGCTTGAACGCCTACTGGCTCATCGTCCCCATCGCGGCCGTGCTGATCGCTTGCTATCCCCGTGGCGCGTTCCTGCTCATGGGAATGCTGGTGGCCGAGGGATGGCCGCGCACGGGGGTGTCCCTGCGCCTGGCCCGGCATCCCTTCACGTTCCTCCTGCTGTTCTTGCTGTGCTGGCGCATGATCCGCACCCTCAGCGCACCGGACCGCGTCATCACGACGACGATGATCGAGTGGGCCGGGGATTGGCGGCTGCCGCTCGCGCTGCTGAGCTTCCTGGCGGTGGCGCTGAGCTTCCGGGGGATCGTGGCGGGGCATGGCGTGCTCGGCACCCTTTTGCGCTCCCGCCCGGTGCACTACCTCGGGACCATCAGCTACAGCTTCTATCTCTGGCATCCCGTCGTGATGTCCGGCATCAAGACCTTCCTTCTGCAGGTGGGCGTCCTGCAAGCCTCGGGGATGTGGGCGCAAACCCTGTTCTTTGTTGTCGCCCTGCCCCCGTCGCTCGTGGTGTCCCATGCCAGCGAGCAAATGCTGGAGCGGCGTTTTGCGGTGTGGATGCGCCGCCGGCTGCATCACACGGCGCCCATGCAGCCGCCTCCCCTTGACCCGGCGCCGCAGCATGGCATGGAGCGCGCATGACCCATCCACCCAGCCTCACCCGCCGTACCCTCGCCCGCACCGCCGCAGCCCTGGCCGTGACGTCGGCCGCGCCGGCCCGGGCGGCTCCGGCGGCAGCCGTCCGCATCGGCACCTATGGCGGCGCCGGCTCCACGGGCGTGCCCGAGGTCGCCGATTACGAGAAATGGCTGGGCCGGCCGCTCGACGTGGTGCTCGACTTCCTGGAAAAGGAAACCTGGGCCGGAATGGTCAACGAGGCCGGTTGGATGAGCGGCTGCTGGCGCGACGCCGGACGCCGGAGCCTGATCGTTTCGGTGCCGATGCTGGTGAGCGAGGGGCAGCCGACCCTGGCCCAGGGCGCCCGCGGCGACTACGACCAGCACTTCGCGGCGCTGGGCCGCAAGCTGGTTGAGAATTCCTACGGGAACAGCGTGATCCGCATCGGCTGGGAGTTCAACGGCGGCTGGTACTCCTGGACGGCGCGCGGCAACCCCGGCGATTTCAAGGCGTACTGGCGGCGGATCGCGCTCGCGATGCGCGGCGTGCCGGGCGCCCGGTTCCGCTTCGATTGGAGCGCCACCGTCGTCGATGGCCCCAGGGAGGACGCCTACCCCGGCGACGATGTCGTCGATATCGTCGGCCTCGACATCTACAACCAGTCCTGGCCGCTGATCGCCGACCCGGCGCAACGCTGGCAATACCTGCTGAACCACGAGGCCGGCCTCCGCTGGCACCGCGAGTTCGCCAAGACGCATGGCAAGCCGCGCTCCTTTCCGGAGTGGGGCACCGGCACGCGGCCCGATGGGCACGGCGGCGGCGACGATCCCGTGTTCGTCCGCAACATGCTCAACTGGATGCGGGAGGGTAGGCCGGTCGATTACGCCTGCTACTGGAACTACCGTGCGCCGGACTACGACGCCAAGGTCACGGACGGCCGCCTGCCGGAAGCAGCCAAGGCGCTGCACGCCGGGCTGCAGCGGGGCGCCTGAGCCGGCGGCGCTGAAAGAGGGCGGCATGACTGACGACGAAGTGCGTTATGAGCGAGAGGTTAAGCTCAAGCAGATGGAGGTCGATATCGAACTCAAGCAGAGACAGTTGTTTTGGGAGACGCCGCGCAACCTGGCCATCGTAGTTGCAACGGTGGCCGCACTCTGCACGGCGCTCGGCTACAAGCTGGGCAGCCAGCCACCACAGGTGATCCAGGTGCAGCTCCTCGCGCCGATCCCGGCGCTGACCGTTCCAACACCTGCACAACCCCATCCATGATAGCCGCGATAACCCGTTACCGAGGCAGCGAGGCGTAGAGTTCGGCGGTCCGCCGGGCGATCTCCGGCCAGGTCGGAATGGATGCCGTGAGCGCCGTAACGCCCGCCGCGCAGGCGGTGGCGAACCCGCGGTCCGCGACGAAGCGCGCCATGGCGGCGGACAGCGCCCCCACGTCCTCGGGCGGAACCAGGAACCCGTGCTTGCCGTCCTGAACCGCCTCGATGAAGCCGCCGAGGCGCGACGCGAGGATCGGGCGGCCGAAGGTGATGGCAAGGCTCAGCACGCCGCTCGCCTCGATCTCGCGGTAAGGAAAGCAGGCGACGACGCCGGGCGCGAAGATGCCGCCCACCTCCGCGTCATCCACGAAGCGCGGCTCGATGGCCACCCGGTCGGCGACGCCCCGCTGCCGGGCCAGGTCATGCAGTGGGGCGAGGTCCATGTAGGGCTTGCCGATGATCCGCAGCCGCGCCTGCGCGCGCAGCGCCGGGTCCAGGCGCGCGAAGGCTTCGATCAGCAGGTCGGCGCCTTTGTAGGGCTTGATCTTGCCGAACAGCAGGAAGGTGATCTCCCCCTGCATGGCGTCCGCGCCGACCTGCGCCGATGCGCGCCCGAGCAGGCCGTGCGGCATCACCGTGACCCGGCACTCCCCTTGCCCTTGGGCCAGCAGCCGGGCGCGGCCTTGCTCGGTGTGCACGATCAGGCGGTCGAAATCCGCGAAGGCCTTGTGGGCGCCCAGCCGTTGCAGGCCGCCGGTGGGGTTGCCGTTGAACGGGTTGGTGTCGTGCACGGTCAGCACCAGCGGGGCGACCGCGCGCAGGCGCCGGAGGAAGCGCCGGTCCACCACGGGGAGCGGCAGCCATTGGAAATGGATCACGTCCGGGCGCTCCCGCCGCAGGTGCCGCAGCAGCGCCTGCATCGACCAGGCATGGTCGAGGCCCTTGATGCCCAGCCGGAGCGCGCGGGGCAGGCGCGAAAGAGCCGGGGCGCCGGCGACCCGGTAGAAGCTGGCGCGCAGCGGCGCGCCCTCCGTCGCGTTGTCGTCCGGGCCGGGCGCGCGGCCGTGCAGCACGACATGGTGCCCTTCCGCCTGCAGCCCAGCCGCCAGCGCCGCGTCGTAGGGCAAGGTGAACAGCGACGGATCGACCAACGCCACCCGCATGGTTCGGCTCACTGCAACAGGGCTTCGTCGGGCACGGCGTCTACGCGCGACGGGAGCGGCAACCCGCTTAGGGGGTAGCCGAGTTGCCGGGCCAGTTGCGGCAGCACCTCGGGGTCGCGCTCGTGGTCAAACTTGCGTGAGAACAGGGCGGGGCTGGACAGCAGCCGGGGCAGGTCGTCCCGGGTCATCACCTTTGGGCCGGGAAAGACGATCTCCCGCCCGTAGTGCGGCGCCACCTTGTCGCGCCACGGGCCGTTGCGGACCAGCGCCTGCATGATCAGCTCGTCGGACAGCAGGAGGTGCCTGAGGTAGCGCCGGATGGGCTTGGCAATCGGCGCGCGCTGCTGCCATTCGCAGAAGGCGCGCGGCAGGATCGACCATTGCGAGCCTTTGAAGGCGAGTTCAAACCCGGCCGGCGGCGGACGCGGCCCTTTGAACCACACGGCGCGGTGCGGCAGCTCGACCATCGGGTGCCAGCGCAGGTGCCAGTCATCGGCCGGCAGCGTCGAGAAGTGCCGCAGCTCCACAAAGACTTGATCGGGATCTGCGGCAAGCGCCTGCCTGATCTGCTCCATCGGCTTGATTGGATAGCATTGCCCACTCAGATTGATGAAATGCGACCATTCGGCAGAAGCCTTCAACGCGGTGGCGATGGCATGGAGCTGGATGCGCGCCAGGCTCCACCCTCCCCAGTTGGTGAAGCGGGGCTGCATGAGGATCAGGTTCGGATACTCGGCCGCCAGCGCCTTCGCCATCTGCCAGATGCCGCGGCGTTCGGCCTTGAGGCCCAGCATCGACTTGCGGTCGATGTGCAGGATGATCGTGTCGCGACCGGGGCCGCCGGGCCGGGCCAAGGCTTCAACGAGCCAGCGCAGTTGCTGAGGCCGATGGTGGGCCAATATGAAATACGCTATTCCGGTATGCATGGCTGCTAAATGGCACCGGCGCAACCCGGCCAAAAGTCACAACTGCTTCAAACCTCTCCGGACGGCCCGTGCCGTCCGGCGCGTTGCTGTGTTGCATCACCCGTAAGCTTGGCCGGCCGGCGCTTGCCGGTTCGCAGGAAAGGACACTAGGCATGTCGGAGCTTGCGCTCCTCGACGAGCGGTTTGAGAAAACGCCTCCGGCGGCCGACGAGTCGGTCATCTCCCCGGCGCAACTCCTGGCGACGCTCCGCCGCAACTGGCCCTTGATCCTGCTTTTCGGCCTGCTGTTCGGCGCGGCCGGGTATGCCTACACCGTCACCTCGGTGCCCAGGCAGTTCACGACGGCGGGAACCCTCTCGATCGACATGGAACGCTTCACTGTCCCGGTGCTGCAAGGGGCGCTCAGCGGCGAGGGGCTGGCGGACCCGATGCCGCAGGTCCGCAGCGAGGTGCAGATCCTGATGTCGCGCTCCCTGCTGCAGAAAGTCGCGGACGATTTGCACCTGATCGACGACCCGGAGTTCAATGCCGCGCTGCGCCCGTTGCCGTGGGGCGAGCAGGTGAAACGGTCCATCTCGGGCGCGCTGCCGGGAGCCGTGGCCCAGCCGCTGATCGGCGTGGGCCTGCTGCCCGACGTGTCCAAGCCCATCGAGCCGCCGCCGGCAGCGGTGCAAAGGGATGGCGTCATCGGCAGCATCGCGCAACGCCTCAGCATCATCAACGACAACCGCAGCCTGATCGTGCTGGTCCAGTTCACGTCAGGCGACCCGAACATGGCCGCCGCCGTGGTGAACAGCGTCATCAAGAACTACACGGCGGACAAGGCGCAAGGGCGCAGCTCCGCCAACAGCGACGCCAACTCCGAGCTGTCCCGGCGGGTTGTGGAAGCGCGGAAGGAAATCAGCGACCTAGAGGGCAAGATCGCCGGGACGCGGGAAAAGTACAACCTGGTGCAGACCCGGGCCGGCAGCGTCAGCCAGCAGCAGCTTGAGGACCTGTCCAGCGCCCTGACCCATGCCAGCGCCGAGCGCGCGCAGGCGGTGGCGAACGTCCAGCGGGCCGGCGCGATTGCCCGGAGCGGCATCGTGTCGAACGACAACGTCGCGGTGCTCGGCTCCAGCACCATCAGCGGCTTGCGGGACAAGGAAGCGGCGGCGGACCGCAAGCTTTCGCAGCTTTCGACGACGCTGGGCCAAGGCCATCCGCAGATCGGCGCGGCACAGGCCGAGCTTGCTTCCGTGCGCCGTGCGCTCGCGGCGGAAACGCAGCGGGTCATGGCCTCGCTCGGCGCACAGGCTGACTCGGCGCGGGCGCGCGAGGCCGATCTGAAGAGCCAGCTTGAGACCGCGCAGAAGAATGCCGGCGGCCTCGCCGCGGTGCAATCGGAGTTGCAACAGCTTGAGCGGGATGCGGAGTCGCGTCGCAACGTCCTGCAAACGCTGCTGCAAGGCGAGGCGCAAACCGCGTCCCGCAAGATCGGGCCTGAGCAAAGCGGCGTGCGTGTGGTCAGCCTGGCCGTGGCGCCGTCGTTCCCGTCCAGCCCTAAGCCGAAGATCGCCGCGCTGCTGGGCATGCTGAGCGGCTGCGCCTTCGGCGGGCTGCTCTCGCTGGCGCGGGGACGCAGCGACAAGGGCTTCGCCGGGCCGAACGAGGTCAAGAGCGCCTTGGGCTTCACGCCGCTCGGCACCGTGCCGCGCCCCGCGAACGGGGTATCCCTGGCGGAGCGCGTCGCCTCCGACCCGAGCGGGCCGGAGGCGGAAGCCCTGCGCTCGTTGCGCACCCGTCTGCGGTTCTCCGGGCGCGGCTCGGTGCCGCGCAGCGTGCTGTTCGTGTCCAGCCTTGCCGGAGAGGGTGCGGCCGAGTTCACTGCGGCGTTCGCCCGCGTGGCTGCCATTGACGGACTTCGGGTCCTGCTGCTTGAGGGCGACCTGCGGGAGCCTTCGCTCGCCCGCGTCCTCAAGGTCCCACCCTCCAACGGCCTGATCGAGACGCTTCAGGGCAGCGAGCACTGGCAGGAGCAGGTGCAGCAGGACGGGCGCACGTCGCTCGACCACCTGCTCGTCGCCGGGCCGCAGCCCGCGGCGAACCAGCTTCTGGACTCGATGCAGCTGCAGAACCTGATCGCCGAGGCGCGCGACGAGTACAACCTCGTGGTCATGGACAGCCAGCCGATCGGCAGCGCCACGCAAAGCATGGTGCTGGCGCACATCGTCGATACCGTTGTCCTCGTCGTCGGCGCCAAGCGTTCCCGGCGGGCGGCGGTGCGTGAGGCGATGCACACTCTGGCCGTCGCATCGCGCAAGCCGGTCGTGGTGGCGCTCAACATGGCGGCGTGACCGGGAGGGGCTTGGCGCTGGGTTCACGGGCCAGGCCCCTCCCCCCAAGCAGCAATGACGGTTCCGTGCGGGCTGCCGGTCGTCAGCCGCGGGCGGAGGCGGGGGGGGTCCAAATCTGGAACCGCTCGCCGCGCATGGATTGGGCAACGCCCAGTCCGGTCGCCACGAACGCCGCAGCGATGCCGACGAGCTTGCCAAGCGGCCCGGCGGGACGCAGCCGGGCGGCGACCAGGAGCGCCGCTCCAGCCAGAACGCACAGCAGCAGCACTACCCACGCGCCAAGCGCCGCCAGCCCCGCTGCGAAACACAGCACGGCCGCTGCCAGGAGGTAGGCTGCGAACCAGCGCAGCAGCTTGTGCGAGACGTACTTGTATCGGTCGAACAACGGAAGCCTGGCCAAGTCGGCGCGCAGCAGGCGATGCACGTTGAACGCCTGGCAGGCGATGCGGACCTTGCGCCGGAACTCGTCGCCGGCATGCGTCGCCGCTTCCTCATAGGCCAGCGCATCGCTGGCCCGCACGACCCGGTGGCCGCCGCAAAGGATCGACAGGGACACGTACATGTCGTCGATGATGTCGGGCGGCGGCGGGCGGTGCAGAGCGCGCCGGATCGCGAAGATCGACCCGTCCGCGCCCATCGTCGATCCGCTGCGCGACTCAAGCTCCTTGATGACCTCCTCCAGCCGCCAATACAGCGAACCCGTCACCGCCGTGGCGCTGTCGTTGGCCCGGGTGTAGATAAGGTGGCCGCACACGCACCCGACCTGCGGGTCGTCGAAGCGCCGCAGCAGCCGGGGGATGGCGTCGGGCGCGAACATGACGTTCGCGTCGGAGAACACCAGGATGTCGGCATCGGTTTCCCCGACGATCGTGTTCATCCCGTGGGTTTTGCCGTGCCGTGTCGGTGAGACGATGACGGTGATCTCGCCCTCGTAGCCCCGCAGGATCTCGGCCGTGCGGTCCGACGACGCATCGACGTAGATCAGCAGCTCAAGGCCGGGCACCGCCTCGCGCATGCTGACCATGTTGTCGGCCTTGGCGCGGATCACCTTCTCCTCGTTGTAGGCGCAGACGCACAGCGCCACGCAAGGGCTTGGCTGCGCCGGGCGCGGCGTTGAAACCGGCCGGGACCGAAGCCGGTCAAGCAGCACAAGGCTCAACGGGTAGGTAGTGAAGGGATGCACGCCGGTTGCCGCGAAAACGCAACCGCCGGCAAGCAATAGCTGACCTAGCAGGATAGGACTCCTGGATGACTTACAGGCGGCATGGCTGAGCCACGGCACCGCGCCAAGACGCCCCGGCCCCTCCCGGAACCGGCCGGCGCGCGGCGGCTGCTTCCAATACCGCCTCATATTCTGCGGTGATGCGAGAGGGCATGAAATTTGCGGCGGCTTTGCGGCATTCCGCAAACACCAGTCCGCGATCCCAGGATGCGCTGATCAGCGCGGACAGGCTTGCGAACACTGCCTCCGCGTCGGTTCCCGCGATGAGGAAGCCGTTGCGGCCATGCTCCACCACCTCCGAAAGCCCGCCCAGCGGGGTCGCCAGGCTTGGCACGCCGTAGGCCAGGGCTTCGTGGTACACGCGGGGGAACGGGTCTTCCCAAACCGAGGGGATCACCAGCAGGTCGATGGAGGGGAAGAACGCCGACGGCGCGGCGTGGCCGAGGAAGCTGATGCCTGCCGCCCCCGCCGCCCGCGCGTGCAGCGCCGCGGCGTAGTCCGGCTTTCCCGTTCCGGCGATGCTGAGGGAGGCCGTGCCCTCCGGCAAGCGGCGGACGGCATCGATCAGGTTCTCCAAGCCCTTGGATGGGTCGAGCCGTCCCATGAATCCCAGGCGGAGCGGCGTGCGGGGGACCGGCGGCGCGGCGTCGGGCAGCGCGTCCGCCGCGTTGTTGCCGCGGATGATGCGGATGGGCTGCTGTCCGGCCGCCGCGCGGGAAAAGGCGCCGGCCGCAGTCAGGCGGTCGAACACCCGGTTGCTGACGCAGGTCACTATGTCCGGCACCCCCGACATGGCCCGGCGCGGCCGGCTGAAGACCCGGCACTCCGCGCAAAGCGACGCGCAATTGCCCCGGCCGGGCCGCCACATGGCGCTGCGCGGGCAGGCCGTGTAGTAGTCGTGCAGCGTTTGCACGATGGGGATGCCCAAGCCCTGCGCCGCCGCCCACGCCGAAGCCGAGAAGCCCTGGAGATTATGGAAATTCACGACATCAGGGGACAGGCGGCGCAACAAGCGGGCGAGCCGCCGCTTCATCAGGGGATTGTATGCCTCTATTGTTTGAAACATGACTCGCCATGGCAAGGTTTTACTTGCGCCATGCGGCCAAAAGACATTCGCAAGCGGAACGTAATGCACGGGGATGCCGTCGATCTCGCGCACCTCGGCCCGCCACCCCGGGGTGAGCGTCACCACATTGCAATCGTGGCCGCGGCCCATCATCTGTGCAGCCAGCAGGCGAAGCGTCGTCTCGGCCCCCGCTGCGCCATAGGGGGGGTAGAGCGTGTTCAGAAACGTCAGGCGCACAGAGTACCTCCCAGGAGTCACGCGAACGTGTTGCTTGAAGCCCGCCCGATGTCTCGACGGTTTGCGTTGCGTTGCAGCATCCAGGTGATTTACTTCCACTCATGAGTTTCGTCACGCGCATGCTCCGCCGTTCGCCGCGTTCTGCGCCGGAGGTTGCCCTGTCCCCGGCCCGGCACAACACGGCGCCCCGTCTCAGCATGCCCCCACGTCCGGGCGCTCCGCGTCCTGGCGGCCCCTTGCCCACCGATATCACGCCCTTACCCTCTCAGCAGCACGCGCTGCGCGAGGTGTTCACGCCGACGCGCCCGCAGCGCAGTTCGCGCCGGGTCAGCGGACGGCAAACGGAACTGCTGCGGATTTTCCGCGCAATCGCGCTGGACCGCGCGCATGTCGTGCTATACGGCGAGCGCGGCCGCGGCAAGACCTCCCTCGTGAACTTGGTGGCCTCGGCCGCCCGCAGTTCCGGCTACATGGTCGGCCGCTACACCTGCTCCTTCGACAGCTGCTTCGAGGACATCGTGCGCGGTCTGGTGCGCGACTTGCCGAAGTCGATGCTGGCAGCGCCTATCATCCAGGATGATGAGCTTGAAGGGTGCGAGGCGGCGTTGCCGCGCGCCCGGGTCCAGCCGCGCGACGTTGCAGCCTTGCCCGGCCGCCTCGCGGGGCGTCACGTGGTTCTGATCGCCGACGAGTTCGACCGCGTGGAGGATGGGGCGACGCGGACCTGGTTTGCCGACGCGATTAAGCAGGCCTCCGACCGCGGCGCAGCCCTGAGCTTCATCATCGTCGGCGTGTCCGACAGCCTTGAGGAGTTGGTCGGGCGGCACCCGTCCATCCAGCGCAACATCCTCGGCCTCGCCCTGCCCCTGCTGTCCGACACGGAGATTGACGAAATCCTCGTGCAGGGCGGTCGGGACGCTGCGATCGAGTTCCTGCCGGAGGTGCGCAACGCCGTCGTGGACGTTGCCCGCGGCGTGCCCTACGTGGCGCAGCTTCTCGGCCTGCACGCGGGGACGGAGGCGATTGCACGCACGTCGCCGGAAGTCGAGCCGCCGGACCTGCTGGCGGCCTTCCGCCGGGCGGTGGACGAGGCCGATCCCCGCGTCGCCGCGATCTACCAGGGGATCACGGGAGGCGAGCGCGACCGCGGGATGCTCGAAAGCCTGCGGGCCATTGCCGGCGGGGAGCAGGACCGCTTCGCCCGCTTCATCGTGTCCGAGCATGAGGGCGCGCATTACATCGCGGATCACTGGCTGGAGCCGGGCGTGTGGGAGCGGCTGATGGACACCGGCACGGTGCGGGCCTGCCGGAGCATCGGCCCGGACTGCTTCGCCTTCTCCGAACCCATGCTGCAGCACTACATCCTCATGCGGGAGGCGCTCGACCGCGGGCTGCCGCTCCACAACGGGGGCGCATTCGGCTGACAGCCGTGGCGCGGGGCCGCCCCGTCACAGAGACAAATGGATGCCGAACAGCAGGACGTTCCGGTTGTAGTTGCCCGTCGTCAGCGTGTTCAGCGTCTGGCCGGCCGGCGTGATCACCTGCTGGCTGGGGGTGAGCGGCGTCGTCACGATCTGAGTGCCGACAACCGTTGTGCTGCCCGGGCCGCTCTGCTGCGTGAAGTCGTAATCGGCGGACAAGCGCAGGCGACGGTTGACCAGCCAGTTCACGCTGCCGCCCAGCGTGTAGCTGGTCGTGGTGCCGGTCGATTGGAAGAACTCCGCCGCCTGGAAGCTGCCCCGGCCTTGCAGCAGGATGTTGCGCTTCAGCTCATGGTCCACGACGATGCCGGTCGTCGTGAAGGTATAGCCGGCGGTTCCCTCCGTTTGCACGTCCTCGATCTGCCGCCGCACATAGCCGGTCAGGGTGGTCAGCCCCGTTGGCGTGTAGATCACGTTCGCCTCGGCAATCGGAGCCGTCCGGGTGCCGAATTGCGACGAGGCGAAGTTCCGCACCTCGACCCCGGCAAGCAGGCGGTAGCGCCACAAGCCGGTCGCCTGGTAGTCAAGGCCAGTTAGGAACAGGAAGCTCTTCGAGTTGTTGCTGGGCTGCTGGCCCTGTGGCTGGATGTAGTGCGAGTTGATCCCCTGCAGCACGACCAGGATGCCGCGCTGGTCGCTGAGGCTGTAGCGCGTCGTGACGCCGCCGCTCACCACGGTGCGGTTGCGGAAGCTTTGGTCGGTCGGTTGGCCGACAACGAGGGCATTGCCGAACTGGAACAGGCGGATGTCGATGTTGGGCACGAAGGAGAACCGGCCGGCGTCAATCGTGTAGTCGGCGCGGACGGCATCGACGTCGTAGGGCAGCGGCGTCGTCGTCGCGACGGCGGCGATGTCCGTGCCCAGCTCGTGCTGCCGGAAGTGCGAGTAGCCGATGTCCAGGTCATGACGGCCAATCGTGTAGCCGCCGCCAACCGAGACGTTGTAGTTGGTGTAGTTCAGACTGGGGGCGCTGAAGTACGAGTAGTTGTCCAGGCTGGCCGAGATGCCGAGGCGATTGCGGGACCAGTTGGAGTTCGCGCTGACCGAGGGCGATGTCCTGACGAAGCCGCTGCTCGGCCCGCCGTTGATGCCGAGGATGTTCGAGTCGTATCCGACGCTTTCGTCCAAGCGCGCATTGACGGTGTAGGCCCCGAGCCGCACGCCAGGCTCCTGGTACAAAGGCCGGAGCCGGGACAGCACCGTCACCCCCTGATCACGGTCGAAGCCCGGCACTCCCGTGGGAAAATAGCTTTCGACATACTGCGCATGGGCGCCTGACGAGAAGCCCCACGCCAACAGGCCGACCCCGACACACGACAGGCGCCGCCGTGTTCCTGACCGTGCCATGACCCCTCCGCCGCCATCCATCGTTCCCGCAGGGACACGAGCGTGCCGATGCGGTCAAGGGCAAAGGCGGTCCAAGACGAGGTTGAGGGGAGCCGCTCCCGATTATGGTCATGCCGTGCGGCCAAGATGCAACGTTTATGCCTGATCGTGGTCCAAGCGCCGCAGTTGCTCTCGACGGTGCAACCAAACCGGCCATAACATGCTAAGATGGATGCCGAAAATCAGGAGAACGTCATGCGTGTGACAAGTGCAAGGCCCGGATTGCTGTCGAGGCGCGTCGCCTTGGCCGGCATCGTGGCGGTGCCGATGGCTGGCCTTGTGGGTTGCAGCGGCCCCGGCTCGGGGCTTGCGCCAGTTCCCGACGTGAATGCCAGCATCTACACGTTGGGACCAGGCGACCAGATCCGCATCATCACATTTGGCGAGCAGCAGCTGACGGGCGAGTTCCGAGTCGATGCGGCCGGGGAGATCGCCTTGCCCCTTGTCGGCGACGTGCATGCCGGCGGCCTGACGCC
Source organism: uncultured Acetobacteraceae bacterium (assembly GCA_964236415.1). Lineage (GTDB taxonomy): Bacteria > Pseudomonadota > Alphaproteobacteria > Acetobacterales > Acetobacteraceae > CAHJXG01. The sequence continues at coordinate 18,615 of CAXSEX010000001.1, forward strand.
GAAGCAACTGGAAGGCTCGGTCGCCCAGGCCCTGACCCGGTCCAAGCTCTATAGGAACCCCAGCGTCTCGGTGGAAGTGATCGCCTATCGGCCGATCTTCATCCTGGGCGAGGTGGTCCGCCCGGGGCAGTATCCCTACCAGCCCGCCATGACCGTCGTCACCGCGGCGGCCGTGGCCGGCGGCTTCACCTACCGCGCGGTCACGAACCGGTTTTCAATCGTCCGCACCAGCAACAAGCAGCCGGAAACGGCCGAGGGCGGCGCCATACGGGAGACGCTTGTTCAGCCCGGCGACGTCATCACGGTGTTCGAGCGGATCTTCTGATCGTCTGTGGCAAAATTACCACATGCCTTGTGACGGGATAACCACATGAGTTGATGGAGGTTTACCGTTACGCTTCCAAAGCTCCACCCTTCGGCTAGGAAACGTCGCGGCTCACATGAGCGCCGTCAACAATACGTGATCGGCGTCTTGTGTGCGTTGCGGCATAATCCGCGTTAACAGATGTAAGGGACCGTCCCTTGTGAAAAGCATTTACATCTTACGCAGCTGACCTTAGCGCCGGGCGGGGAATCTACAGATGCATGTCAACTCACTGACTCGTGAGACTTCGCCGCCGTGGGTCCGCCATGTGCCGTTCAAGCCAGCGACGATCCGCTGGATGGCGCTGTTCTCCGCCGATATCGCCGCGTTGGTTCTGGCAGCGGTGACGGCGCTGTTGACCCATATGATTTTTGAAAGCGTAACCCTGGATCATGTCTTGCGCCAGATCCCTATGGAGGGATTTGGATGGCATGGGTGGGGCAGCATCCTTGTCGCCGGCCTGCTCGTGGCCTACTTCGGTTGCCGCGGCCATTACACGCTTCGCGTGCCCATCTGGACGGAACTGCGTGGCCTGGCAGCGGGCGTGGCAACCGGCTTCCTATGCGACAGCTACATCCGCGTCATCGTTTACGGCTCGCATATCGGGTTTGAAAGCGTAGGTCGTTGGGTGCTGCTCCTGCCTTGCCTGCTTCTGATGCGTAAGCTGGCCCGGACAATCCTCGACGACTTCGGCGTGTGGCGCCTGCGCACCCTCATCATCGGCGACGATGCCGCCCTCAAATCGACGCGGGCAGCGTTCCAGTCGGATGCCCGGCTCGGCTATGAGGTCGTCGCATCGGTCGGCTTGCATGCAGTCAACCACGCCCCAGGCCGCGGAACGTGGCTGCTGGAGCAGCACGATGCGGAGTTCGCGGTCATCGCGACGCGGGGCGACATCTCCGGGGAAGCTGCCCGTTTCGCCGAGGACCTGTCGCGCGAGCGCGTGCCCTTCGCGCTCGTGCCGGCCTTCGACGGGCTGCCGGTCAGCGCCTTCAACAGCCAATACTTCTTCACCCACGACGTGACGCTGCTGGTGTATGGCAACAATCTTGCGCGCCCGTTCAGCCGCTTCGTCAAGGCGTTGTTCGACCAGGCAGTTGCGCTGTGCCTGCTGGTGATCCTGTCGCCGCTTTTCCTGGCGCTCGCCCTGCTGATCCGTGCCGACGGCGGCCCGGCCCTGTTCGGCCACCGCCGTGTCGGCGAGAGCGGACGGTCGTTCCGCTGCTTCAAGTTCCGGTCAATGGTCACGAATGCGGACGAGGTGCTGCAGCAGGTGCTCAAGGCCGATCCGCAGGCCAAGGCGCAATGGCTGGCGACACACAAGCTCCAAGATGATCCTCGCATCACCTCAATTGGCCGGGTGCTCCGCAGGACGAGCCTCGATGAACTGCCGCAGTTGCTCAACGTCGTCCGGGGCGAGATGAGCCTGGTCGGCCCCCGTCCAATCATCGACGCCGAAATTCCGCGTTATGGCCGCGACATTTCCTACTACTTCGAGACCAAGCCGGGAATCACTGGGCTTTGGCAGGTCAGCGGGCGAAGCAACACGACCTATGAGCATCGCGTGTGCCTCGACGTGTGGTACGTGCGCAATTGGTCCCTGTGGCACGACATCGCCATTCTGCTGAAGACGCTGCCTGCGGTGCTGAAGAAGGAGGGCGCGGTCTGAGACCGGGCTTTCAAGCGGGGCGGCTGATGCCGGGAAAATAGCCGCCGCGGAGCGTTTTGCGCAGGATGATTGGTGTTTGGCGCAGCGTTTCCAGGAAGATGTAGCTGGAACTCGCGGGAGATTGGACCAGCAGCCGTCCGGCTTTCCCGAGCTGTCTCTGTTTGACCGCATCGGTGAATGCCCGGTAGTAATACAGCCGGTCGATCTTCGCCTTGTGCCGGCGCAGCGCTTCGCGCAGAGCCGCATTTCGTGAAACCGTGGGATCGCCCAGAAAATCCTCTTCAAGCTGCGCGATGCGCCGCAGGTCGCCGGAGCTTTGCACCTCGGTCAGCGATCCCGGTCGCGTGGCGTAGTGATAAAAGACCTCGGGCGTGATCCACCAGCACGCCCCGGCGCGCAGGCACGCGACGTAGAGCATGAAATCCTCGCCGAACCGGTTCCGCTCGTCATACCGGATGCTGTGCTTCAGCAGGAAGTCGCGCCGGATCATGGGCTGCATGAACCCGTAGCTAAGCCGAGGGTTCCGGGGATCGCCGATGTTGCGTTGGATGAACTCCGCCGCCGTCAGGTGCTGGGAATGCCCCAGGAGGTCCGGCGGGATCAGCAGGTAAGGTGTCCCGCCGACCGGCATCATCAGCAGGTTGTCCGACACCATGTCCGCGGCATTCGCATCGGCAAGGCCCACAAGCCGCGCGAGCCGCTCCGGCATGTAGGCGTCATCCGAATCCAGCAACGCGATCCAGCGTCCGCACGCCGCGTCGAACCCGATGTTGCGCGCAGCCGCAGGCCCGCCGTTGCGCGCCATGTGCAGCAGCTTGACGCGGTCGTCGTTCTGGGCAAACCGTGCAACGACTTCCGCCGTGTCGTCGGTCGAGCAATCATTGATGACGATCAGCTCAAGGCGGCGTTCCGTCTGGTTGAGCGCCGATTGAATGGCGGTGCCGATCAGGTGCCTGGAGTTGTAGGCAGGCAGCAGAATGGATACGAGGCAACCCTGTTCCGCGTCGCTCATGCGTGTTTCCGTTGTTTTCCTTGGATGAGGGCGCGGGGCACGGCGCGCAGCCCTTCCCAGCCGATATGCCTGAAGTGCGCCGGACTTTCGAGCACCTGGAAGAGCGCCGCAACAGGATCGCGCCGCTTGATTGCCTGCGCGAAGCGGAACCACCCCAGCGCAAGTTCGACCGAGCGGATGTGGCGCATCATGGCATGGTGCAAAGGGTTGCCCGGCTCCACGCCAGGACTCGACAACAGGGTCCGCTCCAGACGGACCAGTTGCGCGAGGTCGTCGGCCGAGTGCCGGGTCGTCAATCCTGCGGCACTGACGGCATAGTCATACATCGCATCCGGCACGATGACATAGCGCGCCGCCGCAAGCAGGCAGCGCAGCGCGAAAAGGTAATCCTCGGAAAAGCGGAGATTGTCGTAGCGGATGCCAGTCCGGTCCAGGAAGTCGCGCCGGATGATCGGCTTGAGAAAGCCGTAGGCGACGCCCCGGCACCGGGCCGTTTGTATGTTGCGCTCCACGAACGCGGCTGGGCTGACCACGCTCGGCTTGCCCAGCCATTCCGGCGGAATCATCGGGCCGATGCGCCGCATGCCCGGGGCGCGCAAAAGCAGAAGGTTGTCTGCGACAAGCTGCGCCCCGTGCGACGCTGCCGCATCGAGAAGGGTTTTCAGGCGCTGCGGATGGTATTGGTCGTCCGCGTCCAGCAGGGCGACCCATTCCCCGCCCGCAGCGTCCAACCCGGCATTGCGCGCGGCGCCAGGGCCACCGTTCCGCTTCATCCGCAGCAGCCGAACCCGGGCGTCCCGCACGGCCAAGCCCTCGACGACCGCTGCCGTGTCGTCGGTCGAGGCGTCGTCCACGACGATGATCTCAATGCGGCCCTCACTTTGCGCCTGCGCCGACCCGACCGCATTGCCGATCAGGTGGGCGGAATTGAAAGCAGGGATGATGATGGAAACAAGCGGCATCATGTCTCTGGCAGGAGGGAACAACGGCCCAAGCGGTTGTTCCTGTTTTCATTTCAACGAAGCGGCCTCGTCGTAGGCGTGGGCAGGAATCACGGCATGGCTATGGCTCCGAAGCTTCTCTCGTGGACTTGACGGGGAAAACCTTCCGCCTGCTTGGTGGTCGCCGCCATAGGCATTAGGGATGGGAAACGGCCTAAAAATGTGGCATTTGATGGTTGATGTTTCCGTCGTGATCTGCACGCGCAACCGGGCGGGCGCGCTGCACGCGAGCCTGGAGTCGGTCGCCGCCGCCGCCCGGGCCTGCGGCATCGAAGCCGAGCTTGTGATCGTCGATAATGCCTCGTCCGACGACACCGCGGCAGTCGTGACCGCTTGGGCGGAGACCGCCCCCCTGAGGGTGACGCTGGTGCGCGAAGCGCGGCAAGGCCTCGCGGCGGCACGCAACGCTGGCATCCGCGCCGCCCACGGTGCTGTCTTGGCCTTCACCGACGATGATTGCCGCCTCGCCCCCGACTATCTTTACACGTTGCGGGACCTGTTTGCGGGTGACTCCGGGCTGGTGCTGCGCGGGGGCCGGGTGGATCTCGGCGATTCCGCCGACCTGCCCTTCACCATCAAGACGGACCCGACGCCCGCGCGGTACGGCGGCGAGCGGCACCCGGGCGGGTTCATCCACGGATGCAACATGGCGGCAACCCGCGCCGCCTTTGACCGCATCGGCCCGTTCGACGAGCGGTTCGGCGCGGGCGCTCCGTGCGAGGCGGGAGAGGACACCGATTACCTTTACCGCGCCTACCTGGCCGGCATCCCCGTGGAATACGCTCCGTCCCTGGTGGTCGCGCACCACCACGGGCGACGCAGCCAGGCGGAGGTCGCGGCGCTGAACGGCATCTATGCCCGCGGCAACGGCGCCCTTTACCTGAAGCACGCGCGCCACTGGCACCTGCTCAGGAACTTCGTCTGGGATCTCAAGGGCAGCGTCCGGGAAGTGTTCGGCGGAGCGCCGATCGACCCGGCCTTCGGCTTCACGTACCGCGCCAACGTGCTTGGCTGCCTGCGGGGCATGGGCCGGTTCGCCGCGCTGACGCTGCGCGATGCCATGCGCGGAGGCGGGCAGCACCGCCGCTGACCCTGGGTCACTCCTGCTCGGCCTCGCTTGGGGGAGCGTTGTAAGCATCCAGCGCCGCCTGGCAGTTCTTCGACAGGTTCAGGTAGAATTGCGCCAGGCAGGCCGCCGCGATGGGCGCCGCGGGATCGCTCCCGACGCAGTGGGCGCGGTAGTCGGTCCGGCACGCCGACTTCAGCGCCGCCCCCATGTTGCGCGCCTCGCCCTCCTGCGCCCAGGCCGCCGCCGGGCTGCATGCCATCAGGGCCGAGATGCCGGCCCACAGCACGGGCAGCCAGCCGGCGCGGCTCCGCCTACTCGGCAACCGCCAGGTTTGCGGCCCGGCGGGGTGCGAACTTTCGGGCACGTTGATTTTCGGCAATGAAGAACTCCTTTGGCGTGATCATCGTTGCGAGTTGGGCGTCGGACAGCGTGAAGCCCGAGGGATCGTCGGCGATCAGCGGCGTGGTCTGCGACCGGTGCTTGAGCACAGCCGCACGCTTGGCGGCGACATGCGGCCCGATGTCAATCGAAAACCCCCTCCAGCGCAAGTTCGGCATGAGCACCCGATCCGGCAGCATCCAGGCCCAGACAGGGTAGGAGAACAGGGAGGCTTGGACCTCGCGCGCCGCAGCCGCCGCGTAAAGATAGGCCGCGACGTGGTCGGGATGGGTGTCGTAGTCCCAACTCGTGAAGATCGTCCCAGCCGCGATGGTGCGGGCCAGCGCGGCGAGCCTTCGCCCAGCGGCCTCCGCCGCAGTGCCGCGTTGCGGCGCACGGCCGTCTGGGATGTCCAGGAAGCTGACACGCTCAGGCGGCAGGCCTAAGACCGCCGCCGCCTCAAGCGTCTCGCTGCGGCGAAGCTGCCGCAGCAGCTCGGGGCTGTGCGTGTGGGACCCGGAATGCGACCCGGCGCCGTCCGTCACCACGGCGACATGCACGGCCTGGCCGAGCCGGGCCGCCTCGGCGATCAGCCCGCCGCACCCCAGGCTCTCATCGTCGGGGTGCGGCGCGACGACGAGAGCCGGCCGGCCACCCAGCACGTCGCCAAGCCCAGCCTCTGGCAGCGCCCTGACCCGCGCAAGGGCGGTCGAGGCCCGGCAGGGCCCATGCCGGACGCATCGGGCCAGGCGCTGCCACCGTCTCATTCCACCCCTCTCATGGATCGACGCGCCCCTTTGTCCTCTGCGGCGCCATCAGAATGAAAAAGCCAGAAAAAAGCCAGAATGGGTCCGTAGAGCCGCGGGATCGCGATACTTTGAGAGACGAATCGCCGCAAGGGGCGATATGTCTCGCCAACGTTAGCAAAACGATATATTTGTGACGCCTGAAATGGCGCTGGAGGATCGGTTGACGGTTTGGAAGTTCAGGATGCGCGGACTCCGCGGCGTGGTGCTGGCGGCCTGCCTTGTGCCGCTGTGCGCCCTTGCGCAGGCTGCGCGTGCGGATACGGGGCGCGCTGGCGACCTTTGCCAGACGGCGATCGCCGGGTACGCGCCGGCCACGCGCCTGCCTCCGAACCTGCTCACCGCGATTGGCCGGGTCGAGAGCGGCCGGGTCGATCCGCGGGACGGCAACGTCAAGGCGTGGCCGTGGAGCATCAATGCCGAGGGGCGCGGCTACGTGTTCAACACGAAGGCCGAGGCGATCGCCGCGGTGATCGCTTTCCGCGCCAGGAGCGTCCAGTCGGTCGATGTGGGCTGCATGCAGGTCAACCTGATGTACCATCCCGCAGCCTTCGCGTCGCTTGAGGAAGCGTTCGACCCGGCGGCCAACGTACGGTATGCAGCCAAGTTCCTCGGCCAGTTGTACGCCGAAAGCGGGAACTGGGACACCGCCGCCGCCCATTACCATTCCAAGACCCCCGATCTCGCCCTGGCCTACCAGCGCAAGGTGCTCGCCCAGCTTCCGGGCGCGGCCCGCGTCCAGGCCGTTTCTGCCGAGCAGCTTTCGCTGACCAATGCCTGGTCCTCGACACTCGGCTCGTCCCAGGCGGCAACGCCGCGGCAAGTCCCCCGGGTGTTGGAAGCGCAATGGGGAACGACGCTGCGGCCGGCGCAGCCACGCATGGTCTTGCTCGCCAGCCGCCGGTGACCGCCGTGGCCGGCAGGCGCCCGGTCATGGAAGCTGGGTGGTAACAAGGCCCGGCACCGTCAGGGCGGCGTTCCGGGAGTGGCCGCAAGGGTGCCGTAGTTCCAGCGAAGATACTCGTTGAAGAGGCGCGACCGCTCGGTCTCGCTCAGCTTCTTCGATCCCCATTCCGTTTGGGACAGGAAGCGGTCGAACTCGCCGCGGAGCCGGGTCAATTGCTCGCTGCTTGGCACGGCACGGCGCTCCGGCGGCGGTGGCGCTGCCACCTCGGGTTCGCGGCTCGGTGGTGGAGACTGGGACGGCGCTGGCAAGGCTGCCATCTCGGGTTCGCCGCTAGGTTGCGGAGGCTGGGGCGGCGCCGGCGCCGCTGCCACGTCGGGTTCGCGGCCAGGTGGCGGAGAGGGCACTGGCGCCGTTGCGACATCGGGTTCGCGACTCGGGGACGGCACCGCCACGTCAGCTTCAGGGCTGGCCGGCGCAGGCGCTGCCTCCGGCTCGGCAGCTTGCGGCGGCAAGGCCGGCGCGGACGGCGGCTGCGCGTTCCCCGGCGGGGGCTGAGCCGGCGGCGGCGGATCGATTTGCGCAGGGGGTGCGGGGGCGATCAAAACCTGAATGGGCCGGAGCGCCGCGCCGTGCCGATCCATCCCAAGGATTGCAGCGGCTACACCCAGCATCAGCGCCGGCACCACGGCAAACACCCATCGCCGACGGCCGGGACCGGCCACGGTGCGCCGCTTCGCGACCGTTCCGCCAAGCTCCACGCGATTCGGCACGGTCGCGCCGAGTTCCGGGCCAGCAAGCGGCGCCTGAACCCGGATCACCGGTCCGAGCCGGTCGCGAAGTGGGGTCAGTTCGTCCTGGTCAATCAGCTGAATGAACTTTGGATGCCCGGCAAACAGCAATTGCAGCCGCGGCGTCCGGGTACCGAACACTGTGAGCGCCACTTGCAGGAACACGAGCGTCGGCAGCGGCAGGAGTTCAGCCTGTTCCAGGAGAAGCACCACCTGGTTTTCCCCACGGCTGCGCGTTGCCAGCACCCGGACGATCAGCTCGTCATCATCGACCTGCGGTCCGCCACGATGGTTGGCGCCGATCTCTTCGACGATCCGCGACAAGGTCAGCGGCGTGCCGGGCAGCCCGCAGACCCGTACGACGCGAACGGGATCATTGGACAGTAAAGCAAGGCAGGCATCGACGGCGGCCGACACGGCATGCGCGTTCGTGCCAAGCAAGGCGGCGACCGGCTTTGCTTGCCGAACCGCGTCCGCAAGCTGGGCCACCGGATCACCCAAGTGCTGGCTCATGGCCTGGCCGCGGGGTTTTGCACGCACGAATGAGATTGCCGCCTCCTGTCGCTGGCCCGCCAATCCCGAGATGCCGTCGCACGCAGCGCATGCGAGATCATGGACTCCTGCAGCGGATAGGCAACGGCCTAACGGTTAACATCTTGGGCGCCCCGCCATTCCGCAAAGCCCTAGAACAACCTCTGTGGACGCGGCCAAGCTGTGTTCGGTCCGAGGCAAGGGGCGCAAGCGGGGAGCGTCAGCAACAGACATAATCCCAACTCAATCGCCACACGCCGTTCGCACCGGATAAACGACTGGGCAAATGGCAAGATGCGTGGAGCCGTGGGCGCGTTGGCCGGGCACGCAGCAGGAGCCATGCATCTAAATTGATCTTTAAACCACTCGCTGAGACTAGGCATCTGTCCCTAGCTGCATCGCAGTCAAGAGTTACGGCCGCGTACGGGCAGCAACTCACCCATTTGTGATGAGCAATCAGGAGCGAGAATGCGTCTTGCTGCACGCCAATGCGCCGGTAAGCCCGCCCCGGCGCCGCGTGAATGTCACCGCCTAGTTTCCCCGCTTCCAACGGACCCCGTCACCTTCCATACGGTGTCGCCCACGTCGTCGGCAACCAGCAGCGCCCCGTTCCGATCCATGGCGACGCCCACCGGGCGTCCCTGTGCTTCGCCCGCTCCGTTCAGGAAACCGGTCAGCACCTCGACCGGCTCGCCGGCCGGCTGGCCGTCCGCAAAGGGCACGAAGATCACGCGGTAGCCGCTTCTCGGGTTGCGGTTCCACGAGCCGTGCTGGCCCACGAACACTCCCTGCGTCAGCGCCGCCGGCAGGCTGCCCGCCTCCGAGAACGCGAGGCCCAGCGACGCCGTGTGCGCACCGAGCGCATAGTCGGGCACGGCGGCGCGGGCCACCATCTCGGGGTGGGGAGGGACCCGCTCGTCCACGTGCTGCCCGTAGTAGCTGAATGGCCAGCCGTAGAACGCGCCGTCCCGCACCGCAGTCATGTAGTCCGGCACCAGGTCGCTGCCGATCTCGTCGCGCTCGTTCACCGCGACCCACAGCGCGCCGGTCTGCGGCTGCCACGCCATGCCCACCGGGTTGCGCAGCCCGCCGGCGAACACCCGGTGCGCCCCGGTCGCCGCATCGACCTGCCACACCGCGGCGCGCCCTTCCTCCGCCGGCAGGCCGTTCTCCGCCGCGTTGCTGTTGGAGCCGACGCTGACATACAGCGTCCGGCCATCCGCGCTCGCCACCACGTTCTTGGTCCAATGGTGGTTGATGGGACCGCCGGGCAGGTCGCAGACCACCGTGCCCGGCGCCGTGATTTCCGTCTGCCCCGGCCGATACGGGAACCGCAGCAGCGCGTCGGTGTCGGCCACGTAAAGCGTGTCCCCGACCAGCGCCATGCCGAAGGGCGAGTTCAGGCCCTTGAGGAAGACGTGGCGCTCCACCCCGCCCCGCCCGTCGTCGCGCAGCAGGGTGATGCGGTTGGCGCTCGGCACGGCTGCGCCGGCTTTCGAGAACAGCGTCCGCTGCACCAGGCCACGGATGCCCTTCGCGTCGTCCGGCCGCGTCGGCGCATTGGTTTCGGCGACCAAAACGTCGTTGTTCGGCAGCACCGCGAGCCAACGCGGGTGGTCCAGCCCCTGCGCCAGCGCCGAAACGCGCAGGCCCGGCGCCGGCACCGGCGCAGCACCCGCCGCCCAGCCTTTCGCCGTGGCGACGCTCACGGTCGGCAGCAGGGTGGGATGAGGTGGCGGCAAAGCCGGGTTTGGTCCGACGCCCGCTTCCAGCGGCAAGGTGGCGCACTCGCCGCATGCCGTGATGGTGCCCGCGACGGCGAGGATGATGGCCCCGGTGATGGCGAACGTGGATGGGCGCATGACTGAACCGGTTCGTTGCCAGGCGAGGATATGATGCGGGCTGCCGGATCGGCAACGCCGTCCACGGCAGCCGTGCCCGGGCGATGCCCGTTGCACGACGGCGTGACGGAGGTGAGCTGGCGAAAAGCCCGAAGCTCGTCGATATCGACCCGAGCTTCGCAGGCAGCGCCGCTCTGGTGCTACGTGCTGGCGGAAGCGCAGCACGAATGGCTGTTTCGCGCCACCGGACCCGGCGGCAAGGGCAACGCGGAACCGGTCCGGCTCGGCGCAGTGGGCCGAAGGATCGTCGCCGAAACGCTGATCGGCCTGCTGACCGCGGACGGGCGCTCCTACCTGCGGCAGAACCCCAACTGGCAGCCGGTAATCGCCGGGCAGCCGATCCGCACGATGGGCAGCCTGCTCAAGTTCGCCTCAAGCTGACGGTGTCCGGCCTGGCGCTACTCGGCGCTGGGCCGGTTGGTGAAGCGCGCGTTGCCCAGCCCGGTGCCGATGGTCATCACGCCCCACCGCTCCACGTCGCGCATGAACGGCACCTCGCTCAAGCCCTGCACGACCGCGTCGTTGTGCATCAGCACCACCGTCTCGTGCCCACCGACGCCCGGGATCGCGTCCCGCAGCAGTCGGGGCAGGTTGAAGCTCTTGTGCTCCCAATCGCCGGGCAGGTTCTGCCCGCCCTTCTTGATCGACCCGTCTTCCCGGATCAGGCCGGGGCAGCCGATGCCGATGAACGGCGCCGGCTGCAGCCCCTGCTTGCCGGCGCGCTTGATCAGGCCCTGCACCATGCCGACCAGGCGCGCGACAGCCTCTTCCCGGTTCGGCTGGTCATCCGCATGGCGCCACAGCTCCGACATCAGCACGCCCGCCCGCGACAGGTCGGGGGCTTTCCGCACGTTCAGCTCGACGATGCCGACCCGGATGTTGGAGCCGCCGATGTCGACCGCCAGGATGCTGTCATGGCCCGAGAAGATCCATGACGGCGCCAGGTGGACGCAGCCGATCAGCCCGGCCTCGTCGGGATGGTGCCGGATCGGCTGCATGGCGACCTCGTGCTCCGACCCCTTCAGCAGCACCGTGGTGCGGCCGATCGCCAACTCGCCGATGCGGCTGTCGCGCAAGCCGCCGCCGACCACGATGCGCTGCGTGTCGCGCCATTCCTCAAGCCGCAGGAAGCGGCGGATCACCGTGGCGAACTCCTGGGCGAACTCCTCGATGGTGCCGAGCACCACGCCCGCCGCCTCCGGATCGCCGTCCAGCATCAGCCGGTCGAGCTTCTTCTTGCTGATGTCCTTGCTCGGCACCTTGCCGACCGGGTCGTCGTCGCCGTCCCGCGCACGTTCCCGCCCATCCTCCAAGATGGCCCGGAACGCCCGCCCGCTCGCACGGTCGCCGATGAAGCCGCCCTCGTCGCGCAGTTCGGCGTTGTAGGTGTCGATATGCACGGCGGCGAGTTGCCCCGCGCCGTGGCCGGCGAGGCCCGGAACATCTCGTGTGCTTGGAGTCGGCATAAAGGGGCGCCTGCTGGTGGAAGGGGGAAAGTAGCCTCATCAAACCCGGGCTGGGCGTTAAAGTTCGATGTGAATCCCCCCGCGCCTTCGCAGGGCCGCCGGCGGCTGCGCCCGTGTCACTTGGCCCGTGTCATTGGGCGCGGGTCAACTGCCCCCGGATCTCACCCGCCGGGTTGGCGGCGGTGTGCACGTTGGCATACCACCGGCCCGCCATCAGGTCAGACATCTGCGCGTCCGTCAGCGTGGCGGTCCCCTTGATCGGGCTGGCCGGCATCGGAAACGGCACGACCACCCCGGCGTTCGCCCCAGGCTCGGCCGGGCCGTGGAAATGCGCGGCGGTCGCTGGGCCGGACAGCCCGGAGTACTCCACGCCGTAAGTCAGCACCTTGGTCGTGGTGTCCAGGGAAGCCGTGGCCGCTCCCGTCCCGGCGGTCGTCTTGGGCGGCACCTCGCTGGCGCCCGCCAGCGTGGCGCTGAACGGCACCGTTTCGGCCCGGGCGGCGCCGCAGAGCAGGCACGCGACGCCCAGCATCATCATCGAACGCGGCATTTCGCTTTTCCTTCGTTGTTGGGAAGCCAGCATGGACCGATTCTGCAACCGTGTCAGGAGGGCCGCGGTGCCGCGATTGGCGACGGTGGACAACAACCGCGGCCGGGTGCTGGATGGAGGCCATGCCGCACGCCGCCACCGACGACCACGTGACGCTCTACTACGAGGAGACCGGCTCCGGCGCCCCGGTCATCTTCGTGCACAAGTTCGCCGGCGACCTGCGGAGCTGGGAGCCGCAGATGCGGCACTTCGGCCAGCGCCGCCGGGCCATCGCCTTCAACGCCCGCGGCTACCCGCCCTCCGCCGTGCCGGAGGACCCGGCGCAGTACTCGCAGAATCGCGCCGCGGACGACATCGCCGCCGTGCTCGACCACCTCGGCGTCGGGCGCGCCCACGTCGTCGGCCTTTCCATGGGCGGGTTCGCCACCCTGCACTTCGGCTTCCGCCATCCGCAGCGTGCCATATCCCTGGTGGTCGCCGGCTGCGGCTACGGGGCCGAGCCGGCGCAGGCCGGCCGGTTCAAGGCCGAGGCCGCCGCCATTGCCGAAACCTTGAAACGGGACGGCATGGCCGCCTTCGCCGCGCGCTACGCCCATGGCCCGACCCGCGTGCAGTTCGAAAACAAGGACCCCCGCGGCTTCGCCGAGTTCGTCCGGCACTTGGCCGAGCACAGCGCCCTCGGCTCCGCCAACACCCAACTTGGGGTTCAGGGCGCACGGCCGTCATTGTATGACTTGCAGGGGCAGATGCAGGCACTCACCGTCCCCACGCTGGTGCTGACGGGCGACGAGGACTGGCCCTGCCTGCAGCCGGCGCTGCTGATGAAGCAGACGATCCCCGCCGCGGCGCTGTCGGTGATGCCGAACTGCGGCCACGCCATCAACCTTGAGGACCCTGACCAGTTCAACCACCTGGTCGGGCATTCCTGGCGCACGTGGAGAGCGGGCGCTGGCCGGCGCGGGACCCGCGCACGCTGTCGCCGTCCATCACCGGGATGGGGCCATAGGCCCGCCCGGCCTCAGTGGCCGCCCGCCGGGCGCGGGCGACGCGCTGAGCTAAACCCCCCGGCTCATGGCCTGGATCGGCGGCTGCACGTCGTCGGCCAGCGGCGACTTGTACGGCGTGTCGCGGGTACGCTCCGCCAGGTCGGCCTTGGCGCGCTCGATCAATGCCGGGTCCTGTAGCGCGTCCAGTGCGGTGCCGGCTATCACCTTGGCGACGTGGACGAGGCCCTTGTGCGCCGCTGCGCTCTTGCCCTGCGTGGTCAACTGCCAGGAGTGGAACGGCGTGCCGACGGCGCAGGTGGCGCCGCGCGCCTGCACCGTCGGCACCACCCAGGACACGTCACCCACGTCCGTGCTGCCGTTGCCGCCCCGGCCGCGCGAGCCGAACGGGATCACGAAGTCGCACATCGCGAGGTCGCGCCGCACTGGAACGCCGGCGCGGTCGAATGCCGCCGCGATGTCGGCGTCGGACAGCGTGGCGCGGATGCGCTCGGCATAGGCGCGGTCGGCGTCGTCGAACTCGGGCGGGCCGAGGCGCTGGAAGTTGTCGTGCATCGCCTGCTCCAGCGGCGTGTTGGCCATCAGGTTGCTGACGGCGCTGACCGTCTGCGCGCTGACGGTCGTTTCCGTCATCAACGCCGCGCCCTCCGCGATTTTGCGCACCCGGGCCACGAGGGCGGTCAGGCCCGCGAGGTCCCGGGCGCGGATCAGGTAGCGCACCTTGGCCCGCGCCTGCACCACGTTGGGCGCGATGCCGCCCGCATCGAGGTAGGCGTAGTGCACCCGCGCGTCGTCCGGCATGTGCTCCCGCATGTAGTTCACGCCGACGTTCATCAGCTCCACGGCGTCCAGCGCGCTGCGGCCCAGGTCCGGCGCCGCGGCGGCGTGGCTGGCCCGGCCCACGAAGGTGAAGTCGATGCGCGTGTTGGCGAGGCTCACCGCCTCGTTCACGCCGGAGAACGACGCCGGGTGCCAGGAGATCGCGATGTCCACGTCGGCGAACGCGCCGTCGCGCACCATGAAGCCCTTGGCGGCGCCCCCTTCCTCCGCCGGGCAGCCGTAGTAGCGCACGCGGCCGGGCATGCCGGACTGCGCCAGCCAGTCCTTGACCGCGGACGCGGCCAGCATCGCCGCCGACCCCAGCAGGTTGTGGCCGCAGCCATGGCCGACGCCGCCCTGCCCGTCCACGGCGCGCGGCTCGTCCAGCCCCGCTTCTTGGCTCAGCCCTGGCAGCGCGTCGTACTCGCCAAGGATCGCGATCACCGGGCCGCCCTCCCCGGCCTCCGCCATCATCGCGGTGGGAATGCCGGCGACCTCGCGGGTGACACGGAAGCCCTCGCGCTCCAGCATCGCCAGGTGCTCGGCCGCGGACCGGTGCTCGCCGTACGCCAGTTCCGGCGTGTCCCACACCCGGTCAGCGAGTGCTGTGTAGTCGGCGCGCTTCTCGTCCACGATTTGCCAGATTTGCTCGATGTTGCGCATGGTCCTGCCCTTTACTTCATGGTCACGTAGCGCAGCGGAAAGGTATTGTCCGCTAATTGCTGCAATTCGACGTTGCTGCGGTAGGCCCACACAACGGTCTGCTGGTGCAGCGGGATGAACGCCGCCTCGTCATGGATGATCTTGGAGGCGTGCTCGATCTGCTGCTGCCGCTTGGCCGGGTCGATCTCGACAGCCATCTGGTCGAGCAGCCCGTCGAACTCCTGGTTCGACCAGCCGCCGTCGTTGAATACCCCGCGCACGCCGTTGCGCGTGCCTGCGAGGTTGAACAGGCTGTTCAGCGCGTCATACGTGGTGGGCGTCCAGCCGAGCATGTAGAAGCTCGTGTGGTAGTCCGGGTTGGAGATCTGCGAGAAGTACTGCAGCCGGGTCTGCGCGTTCAGCGTGACCTTCATGCCGATGCGGGCCAGCATGTTGGTGACGGCCTGGCAGATCGCCTCGTCGTTGACGTAGCGGTCGTTCGGGCAGTCGAGCGTGACGCCGAAGCCGTTAGGGTAGCCCGCCTCCGCCAACAGCTTCTTGGCGCCGTCGGGGTCGTAGGGGATGCGCACGTCGGACGCCTCGGTGTAGCCGTTGACGCCGGGACCGTACATCAGGCCGGTCTGATGGCTTTGGTTGCGCATGACCCGGCTTTGGATCGCCTTGGCATCCACCGCCATGTTGAACGCCCGGCGCACGCGCACGTCCTGGAACGGGTTCTTGCCCTTCACGTCCGATTTCAGCAGTTCCGGCCGCGATTGGTCGAAGCCGAAGAAGATCGTGCGCAGCTCCGGCCCAACCGCGAGCTTGAGGCCCGGGGTGCGGCCGATCCGGTCCATGTCCTGCGGCGGCACGGTGTAGATCATATCCACGTCGCCCGACAGCAGGGCGGCGACGCGGGTGTTGGCGGACGCGATGACGTTGAACGTCACCTCGGTCAGGTTGTGCTCGGGCTTGTCCCACCAGGCCGGGTTGTTGCGCAGCGTGGTGCGCCGGTCCGGCTCTCGCAAGCCCAGGATGAAGGGGCCGGTGCCATTGGCGTTGCGGGTGGCGAAGTTCTCTTCCTTGACCTTGGTGAGATCAGCCGGCTGGGTCGCGTTGTGCGCCTCGCACCACGCCTTCGACATGATGCCCCATTGCGTGAGTTCCTGCAGGAAGATCGGGTCGGGGGCCTTGGTGATGAAATCGACGGTCAGGTCGTCGATTTTCTTCGCCTCTTTCACGGTTGAGAAGGTGGCGTTGATCTGGCTGCCCGGGCCGGACGCCCGCTGAAAGCTGAACAGCACGTCGTCCGCGGTGAACGGCTCGCCGTCTTGGAACTTGACGTTGGGGCGCAGGTGGAAGCGCCAGGTCAGCGGGTCCGGCTGCTCCCAGCTTGCCGCCAGCGCCGGCTCGACCTTGAGTTCTCGGTTGCGGCGCACCAGGGGGTCGTAGATGTTCTGCGTGAACGTCAGCAGGAACGTCTCGTTGCGGGTGTAGGGGTCCATGGAGTTGGCGTCGCCGTCGTTGGCCCAGCGGAAGGTCGCGGCCGGGGCAGCGGCCGTGGTCAGGCCGAAGGCCAGCACGGATGTCGCCAACATACGTTTCAGCATCGTTGTCCCTTGTTCGTGGCAGCGGGCTTCATTAGGCGCCCCTTCGCGGGGGATGCAAATGGCGTCGCACCGCCGCGGCCTGCGCCTGCCCCGTCAC
>CAXSEX010000002.1:0-11597 GCA_964236415.1 uncultured Acetobacteraceae bacterium
CGGCCTATAGTGCAGCAAAGACAAGACCGGAGGTCGTCATGCAGCTTGGCTTCTTCACCATGCCCATCCACCCGCTGGACAAGGACTGGCGCCAGTCGCTGCGGGAAGACCGCGAAGCCTTCGTCCTGGCCGACGAGCTCGGCTTCAGCGAGGCCTATGTCGGCGAGCACACCACCGACAAGGCGGAGAACATCACGTCCTGCGTGCTGTTCCTGGCCAGCCTGGTCGGGCAGACGAAGCGGATCCGCCTCGGCACCGGCACGGTCAACCTGCCGAACACCCACCCGGCGCGCGTGGCCGGCGAGATCGCGATGCTGGACCATTTGCTCGATGGGCGGCTGAACTTCGGCATCAGCCCTGGCGGCCTGCCCTCGGACGCGGAAGCGTTCGGCACGCTGGGCGCCGACCGCAACGCCATGTTCGTCGAGGCCATCGACCAGGTGCTGAAGATCTGGGCCAGCAACCCTCCTTACGACATCGTGGGCAAGTACTGGTCCGTCACCACGCAGAAGACGCTGATCGCCGACATCGGCCAGGGCATCATCCCCAAGCCGCTGCAGGCGCCGCACCCGCCCATCGTGGTGACGGTGGTGGCCCCCTTCTCCAAGGGCGTGACGGCCGCCGCGGCGCGCGGCTGGGAGCCGATCAGCGCCAACTTCCTGATGCCGCCATGGGTGCGGAGCCATTGGCCGAAATACGTGGAAGGCTGCGCGCAGGCGGGCCGCCCGGCCGACCCGGCGAACTGGCGCATCGCCAAGAGCATCTGCGTCGCCGACGACCGCGACACGGCACGGCGCTACGCGACCGGCCCGGACAGCCCCTACCGCTTCTACTACAAGCAGCTCCTGACCAAGATGAAGCGCGCCGGCCGGGCCGAGCTGTTCAAGGAAGACCGCAGCCAGCCCGACGACAGCGTGACGCTGGATGCGGTCTGCGACCGGCTGATCATCCACGGCACGCCGGACGAGGTGGCGGACCGCATCCTGGCGTTCCGGGAGGAGGTGGGCGACTTCGGCACGCTGCTGTACGCCGGGCACGACTGGGCCGACCGGGAGGTCGCCCGGCGCAGCAAGGTCCTGATGGCGGAACGGGTGATGCCGCTGGTGAACGCGGCGATCGCGCGGGAGCGCAGGGCGGCGGAGTAGCGCCAGGCGTCACACCGAGCAGTAACGCTCCTTGATCTGTTTGGCCGCGATCCACGCCATCCAGTGCAACTTCGTCTGTAATCACCAGACGCTGGATTGAATTCTTGTTCGACGCATACAGAGCCAGGACAGAGGTGTCGCGACTGCGTGATTTGGCTTGTTCAAGCTTCACCTTTTATCGCTTCGTAAAAATGAAACAATGCTCCTGTGTCGAATTTCAATCTGACCTACCATCCGTCAGGCCACGCCCAGCGCCCGCAAGATCCGCTCCGGGGTCAGCGGGATGGACGTCAGCACCGCATCCAGAGGCGCCAGGGCGTCGTTCACCGCGTTCAGCACGCAGGCGGACGCCCCCGCGGTGCCGGCCTCGCCCGCGCCCTTCGCCCCGATGGCGCTTTCCGTCGTGGGCGTGCAAACATGCGCCACGGCGATGTCCGGCATCTCGCCCGCCATGGGCACCAGGTAATCGGCCATGCTGGCGTTCAGCATCTGGCCCTCCTCGTCGTACTCGCACTGCTCGAACAGCGCGGCGCCGAGGCCCTGCACCACGCCGCCGCGGATCTGCTCGTCCACCAGCAGCGGGTTCAGGACCGTGCCGCAGTCCTCCACCACCCAGTGCTTCAGCAGGGTGACGAAGCCGGTCTCGGTGTCCACCTCCAGCCAGGAGGCCTGCGCGCCGTTGGTGAAGGCAAATGGATGGTCGCGCGGCACGTAGTGGCGGGTGGCGACCAACTCGGGCTGCACATCGCGCGGCAGGGTGTCAGGGCGGAAATAGGCGATGCGCGCCAGGTCCGCCAACTCGATCCGCACGGCACGGCCGGCGGCGTCCACCACGGCGCCGTCCTCGATGTCGAGGTCGCCGGGCCGGGCCTGAAGGATGCTGCCCGCCAGCGTCAGCACGCTGGCCCGCAGCGCCCGGGCGGCCTGCCAGGTCGCCTCGCCGCCCACGCCGGCGCCCCGCGATGCCCACGTGCCGCCGCCATAGGGCGTCGCATCCGTGTCGCCGAGCTGCACGCGCACCCGGTCCGGCGCCACGCCCATTGCCTCGGCGGCGACCTGCGCCAGGATCGCTCCCGTCCCCTGGCCCTGTTCCGTCACGCTGGCCTGCACGGTCAGTCCGCCCCCGGCGTCCAGGCGCACGGTGGCGCCGTCCTGCGCCGAGATGCGGGCGCCGCCCACGCCGTAGAATGCCGGGCCGGGGTTGGTCAGCTCGATGAAGGAGGCCAGGCCGATCCCGCGATAGACGCCCCGGGCGCGCGCGGCCGCCTGGTCGGCCCGCAGGGCGTCGTAGTCCATCAGCGCCACCAGGCGGTCGAGCGCGGCATGGTGCGACAGGCCCTCGAACCGCATCCCGCTGGCGGACTGGCACGGGTAGGCGTCGTCGCGGAGGAGGTTGCGGCGGCGCAGCGCCACAGGGTCCATGCCGATGCGCCGGGCCGCGAGGTCCACCAGCCCTTCCGTCACGGCCGTGGCGATGGGGTGCCCGACGGCGCGGTACTGCGACATCATGGCCTTGTTCTGGAACACGACGCGGGTGCGGGCGCGGTAGTTGGGGCAGGCGTAGGGGCCGCCAACCAGGTTGATGACCTGGTTGGCCTCGACGGCGGAGGTGCGGGGGTAGGCGGAAAACGGCCCGATCCCGGTGATGTCGTCGGCGGTGAGAAACGTGATGTCGCCCGCCGCGGTCACGCCCATGCGGGCGTGGACCACATGGTCGCGGGCGTGGATGTCGGAAACGAAGCTTTCCAGGCGGTCTGCCAGGAAGCGGACGGGGCGGCGCAGCAGGCGGCTGGCCGCGGCCGTGGCCATCTCGTCGCCGTACACGTGGATCTTGATGCCGAACGACCCGCCCACGTCGTGGCAGACGACGCGGACCTGGTGCTCCTCCAACCCCAGGTGCCGGGCATACAGGGCCTGCATCATGTGCGGCACCTGAGTGCCTTGGTGAACGGTCAGCCGGACCTCGCCCTCGTTCCAGTCGGCGACAGCCGCGCGGGCTTCCAGGGTCACGCCGGTGTGGCGGCCAAAGCCGAAGCTCGCCTCGACCACGTGGTCGGCGGCCGCCAGCGCCGCGTCCACGTCCCCGGCGTCAATGCGCCGCTCGAAGGCCAGGTTGTCGCCGAGTTCCGGATGGATGGCCGGCGCCCCGGGGTCCAGCGCGGCCAGCGCGTCCACCATGGGCGGGAGCGGGTCGTACTCGACCTCGATCCGCTCGGCCGCGTCCTCCGCCTGCGCGCGGGTGGCGGCGACCACCATGGCAACGGGTTCGCCCTGCCAGCGCGCGCGCCCGACCGCGAGCGGGTGCTGGGGCGCGGATTTCAGGCCCTGCATGTGGGTCAGCACGCCGACCCAGGGCGAGCACAGCGCGGCCATCGCGGGGCCGTCCAGCACTGCGAGCACGCCAGGCATGGCGCGGGCGGGCGCCAGCTCGATGCGTGTGATGGCGGCGTGGGCGTAGGGGGAACGCAGGAACGCGGCGTGCGCCATGCGCGGCAGGGACACGTCGCTGACGTAGGTGCCCCGGCCCTGCGTCAGGCGGCGCAGGCCGGGGCGCGGCAGGGCGCGGCCGATATGGCTGTTGGGACAGCCGGGGTCGTCAAATCCCATGGTCGTCACGCACCGCGGCTCCGCAGCGTCGCTTCCACCGCGTCCACGATGGCCTCGTAGCCGGTGCAGCGGCAGTAGTTGCCCGACAGGTGCTCGCGGATGGCGGCGCGGCCGGGCGGCGCGCCTGCCGCACGGAGCAGCAGGTCCTGTGCCGCGACGAGCATCCCCGGCGTGCAATAGCCGCATTGCAGCGCGTTGCGGGCGGCGAACTCATGCTGCAGGTCGGCGATCTCCCCGGTGTCGGACAGTCCCTCGATCGTCTCGACCGTGCCGCCATCGGCCTGCACCGCCAACACGAGGCAGGCCCGCACGATCCCGCCATCCAGCCGCACCGTGCAGGCGCCGCACACGCCGTGCTCGCAGCCGAGGTGTGTCCCGGTCAGCCCCAGCGCATCGCGCAGGAAGTCGGCCAAGTGGAGGCGGGCGGGCACGTCGGCCGCCACCGTCTCGCCGTTCACCAGCAGCTGGATCGCGGTCATGCCGCGCGCCGCGCCGGCTCGGCCCAGGCGCCCACGACCCGGCGCAGCAGCACGCGGGCGAGGTGCAGGCGCGTTCCGGCGGAAGCCTGGAGGTCGGCGTGTTCCGGCAGGTCGGCGGCCAGGGCCAGGGCGGCGCCGTCCAGGGCCGCCGCCGTCATCCCGGCGTCCAGCGCGGCGGCTGCGCGCCGGGCCAGGAGGGCGGTGGCGCCGACGGAGAAATAGGCCAGCCGCAGCGCCCCGGGCTGTCCGTGCGCCGCCAGCCCGACCATGGCGTAGTCGCCGGAGCGCCGGGCCAGCTCGGCAAAGCCCCACAATGCGGCAGCCTGCAACGGGATTTCGACCGCGACCAGGATTTCGCCGGGCGCGATCGCCGTTTCGAACAGCCCCGTGAAGAAGCTGTCCGCGGCGACGGTCCGCGTGCCGGCCGGGCCTTGCAGCACCATTGCCGCGCCGAGCGCCAGGGCGCAGGCGGGCAGCTCGGCGGCCGGGTCGGCGTTGGCCAGGCTGCCGCCGATCGTGCCGCGGGTGCGGATCGCCGGGTGCGCGACGTGCGCCAGCGCGCGCGGGATCAAGGGGGCATGGGCGGCGACCAGCGGGTAGGCCAGCAGGGCGGCGTGGGTGCAGCCGGCGCCGATGCGGAGGTGGGTGGGTGTCAGGGACACGCCCCCCAGCTCCGGCAGCCGCGCGATGTCGATGAGGATCGAGGGAGCGGACAGGCGGAAGCTCAGCGCCGGCAGCAGGCTCTGCCCGCCGGCGAGGAGCTTGGCGCCGTCGCCATGCCGGGTCAGCAGCGCCAGGGCGTCCGCGACCGAGGCCGCGCGGACGTAATCGAATGCGCTCGCTTTCATGACATCGCCTCCACCCTGCGCTGCGGTTGGGCGCTATGGATGGCGATGCTGCCGGGCGCGTCAAGCTTGACAAGCACCCGGCCGCACGCACGCTTTGCCTGTGAGAGAACGCGCCACGAGAAAGGGAACGCCCGCCATGCCCCTTAGCCGCCTCGACCACTACTCCATCCGCACCACCCATCTGGCCGAAACCGAACGCTTCTACACCGAGGTGCTGGGGCTGGAGGTCGGGCCGCGTCCCAACTTCCCCTTCCCCGGCGTCTGGCTTTACCAGGGCGGCGTCGCCGTCGTGCACGTCGTCGGCATCGACCCGGATGACCCGAGCGGCCTCAAAGACTACCTGGGCGGCAAGGCGGGCGGCGACACCGGGACCGGCACCATCGACCACGTTGCCTTCGTCGGCAGCGACGTTGAGGCGATGCGGGCGAAGTTCCGCGGCATTGGCATCCCATTCCGCGACCGGACGGTGCCGGCGATGAACCTGGAGCAGGTGTTCCTGGAAGACCCGAACGGCGTCACCATCGAGCTGAACTTCCCAGGCGCATAGGGGCCAAGCACGGTCCCGACGGCCGCCCGACGAGGGCAGCCCCCGCTTGACCTCCAGGCCCCGCTATTGAACAGTTGCTCATTAGCGGGGCGCACGACCCGGCGCCGAAAGGGACGGAATGGACATCAGCGAAGGCTTGCCCGCGATCCACGCGGCCGCGGAGACCCTGAAGAACTGGGGCCGCTGGGGCGGCGACGACCAGGTCGGCACGCTCAACCACATCCGGCCGGAGGACATCGTCGCGGCCGCCACGCTCGTGAAGCGCGGGGCGGTGTTCGCCATGGGCATCCCGCTGGACAACAAGGGTCCGCAAAGTGGCCTGTTCGGCGGGCGCTGGAACCCCATCCACACCATGCTGGCCACCGGCACGGACGCGGTGGCCGGGCGGTTCGACCGGGGCGGCCAGACCCTGCGCTACTCGGACGACGCGCTGAACATGCCGGTGCAGGCCGCAACCCACTGGGACAGCCTGGGGCACATCTTCCTCGGCGACAGGATGTACAACGGCCACGACGCGCGCCGCGTGGACAGCGGCGGTGTCCATGTGCTGGGGATTGAGCACGCCCGCGCCAAGATGGTAGGCCGCGGCGTGCTGCTGGACGTGCCGCGCTTCAAAGGAGTGGACTGGCTGCCCGACGGGTACGGGATCAGCAACGCCGAGCTGGACGCGGCGGCCGCGGCCCAGGGCATCGAGGTTCGCCGCGGCGATTTCGTCATCGTCCGCACCGGGCAGATGGAGCGGTGCCGGGCCGAGGGCGCCTGGGGCGGCTATGCCGGCGGCGACGCGCCCGGCGTGCGGTTCGAGAACTGCTACTGGTGCCAGGAGAAGCAGGTTGCGGCGATCTGCTCCGACACCTGGGGCGTCGAGGTGCGGCCCAACGAGACGACGGAAGCCAAGCAGCCCTGGCACTGGGTCGTGATCCCCGCGATGGGCCTGACCATGGGCGAGATGTTCGACGTGGCCGAGTTGGCGGCCGATTGCGCAGCGGACAAGGTTTACGAGTTCATGTTCAGCGGGCCGCCCCTGAACCTGACAGGCGGCACCGGCTCCCCGATCAATCCGCTGGCGATCAAGTAGGATGCGCCCTACCCGGCACCCCCGCGCCGCATGGACGGTGTGGGGCGTGCAGAGCACGACGGCCCCGATCTCCGGGTCAGCGAGAATCGCCTCGAAGCTGGGAGCGAGGCGCAGCCCTGCCTCGGCCGCGGATTCGGCGGTGGCCGGGTTCGGATCGAAGCCCGTCGTGACCCGCATCGCGCCGCTGCCACGCATCGTGTCGACGACCGTGCGTCCCCACCACCCCAACCCGAGCATGTCCGCGTTCAACGGTGCTGCTTGATGGGGCATGTCAGGCCGGAGGTGCCGTCTGCTCGCGATACCAGTCGAGTATCTCCGCACCCGTCCACATCACCACTCCATCGTGGCCGAGTATGTGGTCGTAGAGCGCTTCGAGGTACTTGATCCGGTGTGGCACGCCGGTAAGGTAGGGATGGATCGAGATCGCCATGACGCGCGGGATCGTTGCACCCTCCTGGTACAGGCGGTCGAACTGGTCGCGGCCTCGCTGAAGGAGTTCGCCGGACCCGTGCTGCTGGACTGCCGAGATCGTGACGTCGTTCACCTCGACAGTGTATGGGACTGAGACCAGTTGGCCCGTGCGGGTGCGGATCGGCACCGGCTGGTCGTCCAGCACCCAATCCGCGACGTACTCGATGCCGAGCTCGGCAAGCAGGTCGGCGGTCTCCTGGGTTTCGGTCAGGCCCGGGCTTTCCCAGCCGCGGGGCGGCTTGCCGGTGAACGCGGTGATCGCCTCGACCGTGGCAGCGATGGCCGCGCGCTGGTCGTCCACCCGGTGCATGGGCCGTTGCACGAAGCCATGGCCCATGAAGTCCCACCCGGCGTCGAGCGCCGCCCGGCAAACGGCAGGGTACTCGGAGCAGACGCTGCCGTTGACCGCGAAGCTGGCCTTCAGGTTGCGCCGCGCCAGCACGTCCAGGAAACGCCAGAAGCCGACGCGCATGCCGTATTCGTGCCAGGCCCAATTGGGCAGGTCGGGCAGCAGCGGCTGTCCCATCGGCGGCGGCAGCACGGCCCGCGGCATCGCCTGGGTGGGGTCCCAGTTCTCGACGTTGACAATGGTCCACACCGCGACGCGGGCGCCGCCGGGCAGGACGAGGCGCGGCCGGTCGGTGATGGGCGAGTAAGGCACCCGGTGGCGGAACGTGGGAAACTCGTCCATGGCGGCAACTCCGCTGTCGGAAGCTGGGGGTCAGAAGCTGGGCGGCGTGTTGATGAAGATCACCCGGGCCTGGACGGTTCCCGGGTTGCGGTAGCTGTGCGGCAGCTCCGAGCGGAATGAGAACGAGTCCTCGGCCTGCAGCGTGTAGGTCTCGCCGCCAACCGTCAGCTCCAGCGTGCCCTCGATGACGAAACCGACTTCCTCGCCCTCGTGCGACAGGCTGCCCTCGCTGCCGCCGCCGGGCGAGACGATGTGGATGTTGCCTTGCAGGAGATGGGCGGCATCGTAGGGGGTCAGCCGCTCCATGCAGAGGCCCTCGCCCCGCCGCACGGGGTCCATCCGCACGACCGTACGCTCGCCACGGCGGGACACGATCCCGTGGCGTCCGTCCGGGGCCGCGCAAAGCCGGCCCACCGTGGTCTGCAACGCCTCCGCGATCCGGTGCAGGGTGGTCAGCGACGGCAAGGCGCGACCGTTCTCGATCTTCGACACCAGGCTTTCGGAGCATCCGGCCTTGTCGGCCACGTCCTGCAACCGGATGCCCAGGGTCAGGCGGGCATGGCGGATCGCGGTGCCGAGCCGCTGCCCGGAGTCAGGGCCTCGGGCGTCGGAACCCGGGGCGGTGGAAGGGTGGTGCTGTCGCATGTCGTTGCGTCAGCATAGGACATTCCATCGACTTGCCAAGCGTTCAAGTCGCTTGCCAACCTGTGCCTGCCCCCACATGATGGTTTCGGCGTGTAAGGGAGCATGGGCCCATGGTGGCAACTGAAGCGAAGCCAATCGATGCCGCCGCCACCAACCGCGAGCCGCACTATGAGCCTTATGGGTGGCGGAACTGGCCGGACCACCCCTGGATGCCGTGCCAGTTCCGCCGGGCGCTGGGCGAGGCTCAAGAAGGCGGCGGCGCAGCCGGCGAGTGCTTCGAGGCTGCCGCCCGCATGGTGCCCGGCGACGGCGAAAGCTGGCACGGGGAATGGCTGGCCACGGCCGGGCGCTTGCAGACGGCCCAGAACTGCTGGCTGCGCACGGCCAACTACCATCGCCACGCCGAGTTCTGGCTGGCCGAGCGCTTCGGGATCGACGAGCGGGCGCTGCGCAGGGCGGCGCTGGCGTGAGCGCGGCAGCGCCCGCAACGCCCTCGCGCCTGGCGCCGAACCTGGCGGCCGCGGTGTTCCTGGTCGTCGCCGCGACCTACGTGGTCAACGCCATGGACCGGATCGTCTTCCCGGTGCTGCTGCCCGCCGTGGCGCACGAGTATGGCTTCCCGTTGGCGTCCGGCGGGTTCCTGGCCACGGTGTTCACGCTTGGGCTCGGGGTCGCAGGCCTTCCCGGCGGGTTGCTGTTCGACCGCATGCCGCGCAAGTGGGTCGCGGTGCTCGGCGTGGTGGTCTACTCGGTCTGCACGATGCTGACCTGCCTGTCCGTCGGCTTCTACGACATGGCGGCCTACCGCGCCGTGTCCGGGATCGGCGAGGCCCTGCAGAACGCCGCGATCTTCACGATGGCCGGCAGCTACTTCTTCCGCAACCGCACCCTGGCGTTGGGCGTGCTCAACGCCGCCTACGGAGTCGGCTCGTTCATCGGCCCCCGCTGGGGCGCCGCGCTGATGGCGGGCGCAGGGAACTGGCGCTGCCCGCTCTACATCTACGGCGCGCTCGGCCTGGCCGGCGCCCTGGTCTTCGCTGTGGTGGTGCCGCGCCGGTTCTCCGAGCAGGACCCGCCCGCGTCCAGCCGGCCCGGCGCCGAAAGCCACATCCCGGCTACCCTGGTCAACCGCAACACCGTCTTGGTCGCCATCAGCGCCGTTTGCAGCGGCATGGCCGGGTTCGGCTACCTGGGCCTGTATCCCACCTTCCTGATCAGCGAGTTGCACTTCACGCCCCAGGAGGCGGGGGCCGCCGCCAGCATGTATGGCGCCGGGGCGTTGACCGGCCTCCTTTGCGGCTACCTGGCGGACCGGGTCAGCCAGAAGGCGGTCTCGTTGTGCGCCCTCGTGGCGCTGGCCGCGGTCGGCTATGCACTGTTCAACCTGGCCACGACGCCGTTGCAGCAGGACGTGCTGTCGTTCCTGGAAGGCTCTGCCTTCAGCGGGTTCCTTTATGTCAACAACTACTCGCTCATGCAGCGCTCGGTGCGCGCCGCGATGACCGGGCGCGCGTCCGGGCTGGTGGTGACGTGCGTCTACCTGCCGGCGGCGCTGTCTGGGTACTTGTTCGCCGAGTTGCGGGGCGCCTATGGCTGGGGTGGCGCCGCGCTGCTGCAGATGTGCTTGCAGCTGCTGATCCCCTTTGTGGCCATGCTGTTCTTCGACCCAGCCCGGACGGCCGCCCGTCCCATTGCCGCCCCAGGCGCGGAGGCCGCCGTCACGCCCTGACCGTTCCCGTTTACGCTCCGCCCATCGGCAGCGGCCCGAAGGCGGGCGGCGGCACGCGGCGCCGCGACGCCGCCTCGTAGGCAGAGGCGATGCGGAGCAGCACGTCTTCCTTGCCCGGCTCGGCGCGGAACACCAGGGAAAAGGGCAGGCCCGGGGCCGGAAGCGCCGTGGGCGTGTCCGACAAGGTGGGCAGGTAGCGCGTGCGGTCCGCGCTCAGCGTGAACACCGGGTCGTACGCCGTCCGCACGTAGCCGGCGGGGACCAGCACCTCCGTCAGCCCGGCATTGGGACCATAGAACGACTCCAAGCGCAGGTTCTGCGGCGTCCCCGGCTCCTCGGCGCCGCCGATCTTGCCCGGCGGCAAGGGCGTGTGCAGCCGCACCAGCGCATCCAGCCGGTTTTCCAGGATCATCATCATGTCCCCCCGCCGTAACAGCTCGCGCAGCATGATGCGCTCGTTCACCCCCTGCCGCCCGCCGAGCGGGTTGCGCGGGTCCGTGACCTTCTCCCAATTCTTGAACGCGGCCCGCTGGTCGTCGCCCCAGAACTTCGAGCGCGCGTTCAGCGCCGCTCAGTCTGCCACGCGGCGCACGAGGTATTGCGAGATGTGGAACCGGAATGTGGGCGCCAGCTCCTGGTGCTGGATGGTGGCGATGTCGAGCCGGGCGGGCGGCGGGATCTGGCCTTCGGCCATGGCGGCCAGGTAGTCCATCGGTGCCATTGTCCCCCCGCCAAAGACCTTGCCCGGCTGGAACTCGGTCTGTTGGATGGCGGCGGCGAAGTCCTTGTGGACGGGCGTGCCGTCGGCTTCGAGCCGGAACAGCAGGTCCGGCATGAACACGGGCACCAGCCGGGCCAGGACGCGGCGGAAATCGGTCGCCATGGGCTTTAGCTCGGGATCTGGCGTCCAGCACGGGTCGGCGGATTCGACCAGCGTGGCGCCGAGCCGGCCGGCCAGCACCGTCTTGATCTCGGCGACCGCGGCGGCCGTGATGGGTTCCACCAGCTTCGGGCCGGGCAGCATGGACTCGCGGATCACGCCGATCCGCAGCCCGGCCAGCGACCCCGGCGTTCCCGGGGCGGCGGCATGGGATGCGTACGGCGTCGGCAGCACACGGCAGGCAGCACCTTGTCCGGCACGTGGGCGCCGCCGGGGTCGCCGGCGCGGCCGTTGTACTCGGTGTTGACGGCCTTGGCGAAGATGATGGCGCCGCGGCGGCGAAGCTGGTCCACCAGGATGTGGTCGCGCGCCGGAACGTCCATCCCGTATGCCGCATCGCCGCCGCCGGTCGAGCGCATGTCCTTGGTGTCGAATGAGTCCTTGAACGAGAACACGACGCCATGCATCGGCATCGCC
>CAXSEX010000002.1:11607-35129 GCA_964236415.1 uncultured Acetobacteraceae bacterium
ACCCTGCGCGACGAACTCCTGGCCATCAACCCGGAACTCCGCGTCCAGCTCCGCCGCCCGTTCCAGCGCGTCCGGGTGATGCCGGAACACCTCGCAGGCCGGCGGCGCCCCCGGCGGCAGCGGCCCGGCGGAGGGATGCCGGTCGAACTCGCCCCGGCAGGTGACGGACCGCTCGCCGCGGATGTTGAGGGTGCCGAGCGCGTTGACCTGGCCTGCATCCGGGATGCCGGCGATCATGCCGAACTGCTGATGCACGGCCGGGTCGGACCGCGTCGGCTCCATGCGGCCGAACTCCAGCGGCGGCCCCGCATACTTGTCGAGGTCCGGCAGGATGGCAGAGGCCGACAGCGTTTGCGTGGGAAACTGCAGCGGGCCGCCGCCGCCGCGTACGGCGCCGGGAACGGCGGGGACCGGGGCGCCATCGGCGGTGACCAACATGCTGGCGACGCCGTTATAGGCGCGGACCCGCGCCAGGTAGTGCCGCACCACGGCGATGCAGGTCGTGCGCCCTTCGCGGATCGCCTGGTGCATCTCGTCGATGGTGGCTTCCTCGATCTGGAACGGGGCAACCGTGGCGTCCACAGGGGTCTCCTTTGTCAGGCGGGCTTTCAGGCCGGCTCGGCCGCGAGGCTGGCGATACCGGCGCTCACCCGCAACGGCCCGCCCAGCTCCACGGCCAATCGGCGCTGTTTGAGCCGAGCGGGCGCACCAGCCGGGCCTCGACCAGCGGCATGCGCATCAGCCCCGGCACGACCCCTGCCTTGGCGTTCTCGACGGCGGAAGAAATGATGCGTCTTCAACGCCTGCTTAGGTCCCGTTCGCCAGGTCGTCCCGCGCGTCGATCCGCATGGCTTCGAGAAAGCGGGACACCATGTTGTAGGCACCGATCGTTGCGGTGAGCTCGACCAAGCGCCGGTTGTCCAAGGCGCCGCGCACCGCCGCAAAAACCTCGTCGGGGACATGGACCACGCGCGTCATGGCGTCGCAGTATGCGAGCACCGCGCGCTGGGTGGCATCAAACTGGCCAGACCCCGGCCACCGGTCCAGCGCATCGATCTGCGCCTGCGTCACGCCCTCACGCAGCGCGACGGGCGCATGCTGCTCTGCCTCGTAGGCGGCGCCGTTAAGCTGGGCAATGCGCATGATGACAAGCTCCCGCAAGTCGCCCGGCAGCGTGCACTCGTGGCGGATCGCGGTGAGGTAGCGCAGCCAGCCTTCGGCAACGGGGCCGCTGTGGAGCAGCATGGCATAAAGGTGGAGGACGCTGCCGCGCTCCCGGGTGATGCGCTCGACCAGGTCCCGTATTTGCGGGTCGGTCGTGTCGGCGTAGGGTATGCGGGCCAACGACGTGTCCTTCGATCAATCGCGTCATGCTCGTCCGGCACCGCCGAACCAGTCTGCTAGGCTGACGACGACGCGCGAAACCGGAACACGGAGCACCGGACCACCAAGCCGTCCTACTTGCCGAAAACACTCAGCCCAACGGCATGGGCCTGCCGTCCATGGAACAGGCCCGCAGCCGGAAACGCAAGCGGCCCCTGGCGAAGGCCAGCAACATAAGCGCGGGGTGGCCGGGAAACGGTCGGCATCGATGGCTGCTGAGGCGGCTGGATGAGCTAGGCTTCACTGCCGCTGATCTGGACGTAGCCATCGTGCTTGACCCGGCGCGATGCGGGCGGCGTTCATGGGCGGCCCCGCGGTGTGAAGCCGCCCGCGGCAGTCAGGCTGGGCGGGCGGCCAAGAACCCGTCGATTGCCGCCACGAACGCCGCCGTGTCCTGCAATTGCGGCACGTGCGCCAGGCCCGGCAGTTCGGCGAACGACGCATTTGGCAGCAGGTCCGCCAACTGCCGGGCCATCGCCGGGGGTGTGGCCTCGTCAAGCTCGCCCGCCAGGACCAGCACGGGGACGCGCAGTTCGCGCACGGCGTCGCGCAGGTCCAGCGCCGCCAGGGCCTTGCAGGCGGCGGTGAACATCGCGGGGGTGGTCGCCAGGAACCGGTCCCGCCGCTCCGCGACCAGGGCAGGGTTGGCCTGCTGGAACGCCGGGGAGAACAGGCGGCGCATGGCCGTGTCGGCGATGGCGGCCAGGCCCTTGCCCGAGGCCGCTGCCGCCATGCCCCGGAAAGCGGCGCGGCCCGGCTCGTCGAACGCCGCGCCGGTGCCGGCCAGCACGAGGCGGCTGGCCAGGGCGGGATGCCGCAGCGCCAGTGCCAGGGCCACGAAGCTGCCGTAGCCGTTGCCGATGATGGCGACGGGGCCGCCCGCTTCCCCGATGGCCAGGGCCAGCCGGTCCGCCACCGTCTCCAGCCCGGCGTCCACCGGCGCCGACCCGCCGAACCCCGGCAGGTCCGGGACCGTCACGCGGTAATCGCCCGACAGGGCGGCGGCCAGCGGCATGCAGCTGCCCGCATCGGCGAGCAGGGAATGGAACACCCAAACCGGCGGCCCTTCCCCGGCGACGGACGCCGCAACCGTGCCGCCGGCATAATGGTGGATCATGCGCCCTTGCCCTCCCGTATTGCGCCCACGCCCTACCATGCGGCCGGGCGGCGGGCCAGGACGCGCCGGGCGTTGCGGCCCGGCGGCGAAGCGGCCATCCTGCGGCGCGACGGAGCACGCCTGCGAAGACGCGGCCCGGGATGGAGGGAACAGCGATGACCGCAGGGGCAAGGGTGAACGCTGGGGCGCGGCTGGACCGGCTGCCGGTCTCGGCCTTTCATCACCGCATCCTGCGGCTGATCGGCCTCGGCATGTTCTTCGACGGCTTCGACATCTACCTGGGCGCCGCGGTGCTGGGGGCCACGCTGCGGTCGGGGTTCTCGACGCTCGGGGAGAACGCGGCCTTCGTGTCCAGCACGTTCCTCGGCATGATGCTCGGCTCGCTGCTGACGGGGTTCCTGGGGGACCGCCTCGGGCGGCGCTTCACCTACCAGGCCAACCTGGCGGTGTTCGGGCTGGCCTCGCTGGCCGCGGCGTTCGCGCCCAGCATGGCGGTGCTGATCGCGCTGCGCTTCGTCATGGGCCTGGGGCTGGGGGCGGAGAACGTGGTGGGCTATTCCACCATGACCGAGTTCATGCCGCCGGCGCAGCGGGGGCGCTGGCTGGGGCTGGTCGCGGTGTTCGTCGTCACCGGGCTGCCGGTGTCCGCGCTGGCAGCCTGGGTGCTAGTGCCGGCGTTCGGCTGGCGGGCCATGTTCATCCTGGGCGGCGTCGGCGCGCTTCTGGTGTGGCGGGCGCGCAAGAGCCTGCCCGAAAGTCCGCGCTGGTTGGAAAGCGTCGGCCGGTGGCTGGAGGCGGAGACGCTGATGACCGCCATCGAGCGGGAAGCGTCCGATGGCGCCCCGCTGCCGCCACCGGCGCCCCCGCCCGGCCCGGCGCCGTCGCGGGCGCTATCCACCCTGCTCGCCCCGCCGTTGTTGGGCCGCATGGTGCTGGGCTGCGTCAGCCTGGTCGTCATCAACACGTTGGTCTATGGCTTCATCACCTGGCTGCCGACCTTCTTCGCCAAGCAGGGCCTGTCGGTGGCGACCTCCTTCGGCTATTCGCTGGTCATGGCGCTGGGGGCGCCGGTGGGCGCGTTGATCGGGGCGCTGCTGGTGGACCGGGTGGGGCGGCGGCGGATGGTCGTCGCCGCGGCGGCGCTGTCCATGCTGTTCGGCTGCATCTACCCCTTCGTGCACGACCCGGTTTGGCTGCCGGTCGCCGGGCTGGCGCTGACGGTGCCGATCTACGTGCTGGTTGCGGTGCTGTTCGGCGTGTACATCCCCGAACTGTTGACCGAAGTGCGGCTGCGCGCGTCGGGCATCTGCAACACGTTCGGGCGCGGCGCCACGGTGCTGACGCCGTTCCTGGTCGTGCCGCTGTTCACGGCCTACGGCGTCGGCGGCGTGCTGGCGCTGATGGTGGGCCTGCTGGCGGTGCTGATCGCCACCGTGCTGGCCTTTGGCGTGGAAGCGAGTAGGCGGGGGCTGGAGGAGGTCGCGGCCGACCCCGGCGGCACGGGAGTGCCGGCGACCGTCCCGGGGTGGACGGGGTAGCAGCCGGCCCCACATCCCCGGTTCCCGTCCTGGAGGGCAGATCGTGAGCTATCCCTATTTCGGCCGGCGCGAGGACGCGCGGCTGCTGACCGGCGCCGGCCGCTACACGGCGGACTGGAACCTGCCGGGCCAGCTGCACGCGGCGTTCCTGCGCTCGGATCACGCCCACGCCCGCATCCTGTCGGTGGACACGGCGGCGGCGCGGCAAGCGCCGGGCGTCGTCGCGGTGCTGACGGGCGCGGACGCCGCGGCGGCGGGGTACGGCCGCGGCAAGGCGGCGCTTCCTTACAAGGGGCGGGACGGCATGGCGCTGCTGACCCCGCAGGCCCCGGCTTTGGCATGGGACCACGCCCGCTACGTCGGCGATCCCGTGGCGCTGGTGGTGGCCGAAACCCCGGCGCAGGCGCAGGACGCGGCGGAACTGGTTGCGGTCGAGTACGAGGTGCTGCCCGCCGTGTCCGACATGGACGCGGCGCTGGCGGAGGGTGCGCCGCAGATCCACCCGGACGTGCCCGGCAATCTCTGCTTCGACTACGAGTACGGCGACGCCGCCGCGACCGAGGCCGCCTTCGCCGGTGCTGTGCACGTCGTCCGCCTCCACCTGGCCAGCGACCGCGTGGTGGGCAACCCCATGGAGCCGAAGGCGGCGCTGGCACGGTGGGACGGCGACGTGCTGGAGCTTTGGACGGCGACGCAAGGCACCGTGGCGCTGCGGGACTCGCTATGCGGCCTGACCGGACTGCCGCCGAGCCAGGTGCGGGTGCGGGCACAGGACGTGGGCGGCGGCTTCGGCATACGCGGCTCGGCCTATCCCGAGCACGCGGCGCTGGCGCTGGCTGCGAAATTGACCGGCCGCCCGGTGAAGTGGACCGCCAGCCGCTCCGAAACCTTCCTCAGCGACTATTACGGTCGCAGCCTGCTGATGCATGGCGAGCTGGCGCTGGACGCGGCGGGGCGGTTCCTCGCGGTCCGGCACCGCTGGGTGTGCGACCAGGGAGCCTACCCCGTGGCGACGGGGCCGCTCATCAGCACGCTCAACCCGGCGATGATGTGCACCGGCCCCTACCGCATCCCCGCCGTGCATGGCCGGCACCGCCTGGCGCTGACCAACACCGTGCCGATCACCGCCTACCGCGGTGCCGGACGCCCGGACATGGCCTATGCCGTCGAGCAGCTGGTGGAGGAGGCGGCGCGGCAACTGGGCCATGACCGGCTGGCGCTGCGCCGGTTGAACCTGCTGCCGGCGGACGCCTTTCCCTACACCCTGCCCACCGGCGGCCCGATGGCCGCGACCTATGACAGCGGCGACTACCCGGGCCTGCTGGACATGGCGGCGGGGGCGGCGGACTGGGCCGGGTTCGAGGCGCGGCGGGCCGAAGCGGCGGGGCGCGGCAAGTTGCGCGGTATTGGCATGGGCGTGTTCGTGGAACCCTCCGGCGGAGTGGTGCCGCGCGACGAGGTGGCGATCACCTTCGACGCGGACGGTGGCGTGCGCGTCCACAACGTTTCCCACTCCTCCGGCCAAGGGCACGAGACGGTGTTCCCCGAGATCGTCGCCGGCGTCCTCGGCCTCAACCCGGCGGCGATCACGCTGCACCAGGGCGATCCGGACGGCCCGGCGCTGTTCGGCGGCGGCGCCTTCGCGTCCCGCTCGATGCTGTCGCACGGCGCCGCCACGTCCGTCGCGGCGCGGGAGGTGGTGCGCAAGGGCCTGGACCTGGCCGCCGACGCGCTGGAGGCGGCAGCGGCCGACATCGAGTACCAGGCCGGCGCCTACCGCATCGTCGGCACCGACCGGACCGTGACGCTGCTGGAGCTGGCCCGCCCGGCGGAGGGGCAGGAAAGCGGCCCGCTGGACACCACCACGGCCCTGCCGGCCGGCCGCGCCTTCCCGTCCGGCGCGCACGTCGCGGAAGTCGAGGTGGATCCCGAGACCGGGGAGGTGTCGCTGCAACGCTACGTCGCCGTGGACGATTGCGGCGTGGTGCTGAACCACACCCTGCTGGACGGACAGATCATGGGCGGCATCGCGCAAGGGCTGGGCCAGGTGTTCGGCGAGCAGTGCGTGTACGACGAGGGCGGGCAGCTGCTGTCCGGCAGCTTCATGGACTACGCGATGCCGCATGCCGAGATGCTGCGCGGCATCACCCTGATGGAGCGCCCGGTGCCGTCGCCCAACAACCCGCTGGGGGTGAAGGGCGCCGGGGAAGCAGGCACCACCGGGTCGCTGCCGGCGGCGATGAACGCGGTGCTGGACGCGCTGCGCCCGGCGGGCGTGCGGCGCATGGACATGCCGGCCTCGGCGCAGCGGGTCTGGACGGCGCTGCGGGCGGCGTCGGCCTGATCGGGACGACGAAGGCATCGCAGGGCGGTCATGGAGTGTTTTGGCAAGTGGGGGAGGCACCGCGAGATGTGGCTGGGGGAATTCGGAAGGATTAATCCGGTCCCGCAGCCCCCAGCAGTACCCGCAGCCGAGCGCGGACCGCATCGGGCGCAGCCTCGTCCACCGCCTGCTGCAGCAAGCGCATGCGTCGCCGGGCCGCGTAAAGCTGATCCATGAGCGACAGCACCACGGGCATCGCGTCGTCGTCCATTTGCAACGACCGCAGTTCGGCGATCAGGCGGACGCGGGCCACGTCCACCTCGCGGAACAGCCAGCCGCCGGGCGAGCCGTCCGGGCGCAGCCAGGTCTGCTCCACCCAGCGGGTGATCTCCGCTTCCGCGACGCCCACGGTGGCGGACAGGGTTTGGACGGTGATCATGCGCCCTCCATCGCGCCGCGTGGGTTGCTTGGCTGGGCAGGGTCCCAGCCGCGCAGAAACGCCTCAAGCGCGTCGTCTGCGTCGGCCAGGGTGACGTGCAGCGTCACGTATTGGTCGCCGGCGGGCCGGCCGGCATGGGCCGGGATGCCGCGCCCGCGCAGCCGCAGGCGCGCGCCGGTGTCGGACCGCTTGGGCACGGTCATCGCCACGCTGCCGAATGGCGTCGGCACTGTGATGCGCCCGCCGAGCACGGCCTCCTTGAGCGTCACCGGCAGGGTGACGTGGATGTCGTCGCCGTCCCGGGTGTAGAACGGGTGCGGGTTGACGTGGATCTCGATCAGCGCGTCGCCGTCCGGCCCGCCGTTCCACCCCGCGCCGCCCTGGCCCTTGAGGCGCAGGGTTTGGCCGTCCTCGATCCCGGCCGAGATTTTGACGTCCAGGGTGCGGCCGTCCGGCAACGCCAGGGTGCGGGCCGCGCCGGTGACGGCATCCAGGAAATCGACCGCGAGCGCGTAATGCGCGTCGGCGCCGCGCATGCGCAGAGGCTCGCCGCCGCGGTTGAGGAAGTCGCCGAAGATGTCGCCGAACGGGTGGCCATCCTCCTCCGGCCCGGCGCGGTAGCGCCCGCCCTCCGCCGCGTCGGCATAGCGGCGATAGCGCGGCGGCTCCGGCGCCGCCGGGTCGCCCGCGGCGTCGATCTCGCCGCGGTCGAACCGGGCGCGCTCGTCGGGGTCGGACAGCAGCGCGTTGGCTGCGTTGACCGCCTTGAACCGCTCCTCGGCGGCAGCGTTGCCGGGATTGAGGTCGGGGTGGCACTGCTTGGCCAGCTTGCGGAAGGCGGAGCGGACCTGCTCCGGCGTGGCGTCGCGGGCAAGCTCCAGCGTCTTGTAGGGATCAGGCGGCGGCATCGGGTCCATCTGGCTCCAAAGGTCGGCCCGGGATCAGGCCGCCAGCTTGATCTGCCCCTGCATCCCCGGCCAGTCCGAGTATCCCGTGGCATCCCCGCCGTACCAATACTGCTTCGGCGCATCGGCGAGCGGTGCGCCGGTGCGGAGACGGTCCACCAGGTCAGGGTTGGCGATGAACGGACGGCCGAAGCTGATCAGGTCGGCGTTGCCCTCGGCCAAGGTCTTGTCCGCAAGCTCGCGGCCGTAGTTGTTGTTGGCGACGTAGGCGCCGCCGAAGCGCCGCCGCAGCGCGGGGTAGTCGATCCCGTTGGCGTCGCGGCTCATCTGCGTCACGCCCTCGATATCGTGGATGTACATCAGGCCGAACCGGGACAGCGCGTCGATAAAGGCGCCGTAGGTCCCCATGGGATCGCTGTCGAGCGGGGTGCCGCCCGGCGCCGTGGTGCCCGGCGAGATGCGGATGCCGACCCGGGCGCCGCCCCAAACCTCCGTCACCGCCGCCACCACCTCCAGCGGAAAGCGCAGCCGGTTCTCCAGCGAGCCGCCGTAGCGGTCGGTGCGCTTGTTGGTGCTGTCGCGGATGAACTGCTCCAGCAGGTAGTTGTTGGCGGAGTGGACCTCGACGCCGTCGAAGCCTGCCTCCCGGGCGCACCGCGCGGCGTGGCGGTAGTCGGCGACGATGCCGGGGATCTCGTCCGTTTCCAGGGCGCGCGGCGTCACATGGTCCTGCAGCCCGTTGTTGGTGAAGGCCTGGCCAGACGGCTTGACCGCGGATGGCGCCACCGGCAATGCGCCGCCGTGCAGGCTCGGGTGGGAGATGCGCCCGGTGTGCCAAAGCTGCAGCACCATGCGCCCATCCTGCGCGTGCACCGCCCGGGTGACGCGCTGCCAGGCCGCGACCTGCTCGGCGGTCCAGATGCCCGGCGTCAGCGCGTAGCCGCGCGCCTGCGCCGAGATGTTGGTCGCCTCCGACACGATCAGCCCGGCGGTGGCGCGTTGCGCGTAGTAATCCGCCGCGAAGCCCGGCGGCACGCCGGCGTCGCTGGACCGGCTGCGGGTCAGCGGCGCCATGACGACGCGGTTCTTGAGTTGGAGGCCGCCCAGCGTGAACGGCTGGAACAACAGGCTGTCTGGATGGGGCATGGGGCCTCCGTCAAGGATGTCAGCGCAGGCGGCGGCCCGCGCGGTGTTCCGATACAAGGAACGGACCGGGCCGCGGTTTCAGGCCGCGGGCGCACCACCCGTCCGCTTCCGCACGTAGCCGCGAACCGGCGTCAAAGAGCGCCGCCCCTGCCCTGGCGGCGCCCGCTTCCAGCAACGGCGCCACAGCCGGCACGACGGGCCGCGCGCGGATGCGCAACCCCTAGCCGGGCCGTCCCCGGCTTCCGTGCCGGGGGCGTGCGCCGGACCTCGGTTAATTCCGGCGCCACAGCTCCTCGCTGAGCAAGGTGGCGAAGCCGAGCCACAGGAGCAGCGGCACCGTCATGGCCGAGGCCGGCCGGTCCACCTCGCGGGCCGCGGCCGCGGTGCCCAGCGCCGCGGCGAGCATGGACGCCGAGGCGACGGCGCTTTCCCCCAACTGCTTCCGGCGGAAGAACAGCCACGGATACCCGGCGAGGCCCACCAAGGTCAGCGCCCACGATCCGACCGCGGCGGAGCGCGCCTCGGTGCGCGGCGCGCGCAGCAGCCGGTAGCCTGACCCGGCCAGCAGCAGTTCCAGCACACCCCAGGCCGCGCCGATCAACGGGCCGGGCGGCGTGTAGGACGGCTTGTCCAGCCGAGCGTACCACAGCGCCGTCCGCGGGCGCTGCGGGCCGTTGCGGGCGCCGAGCGCCGCCGCGGTCAGCACGCTGCCGATGGCCACTGCCGCCGCCGATTGCTTGTTCATCGCGCACTCCCTCCTTTGGACCCGTGCCGGATCTAACCAACAGGGCCGCGGGTTGTTCCACAAGCGCGGGATGCGTCGCAAGCAATCAGCTCTGATGCAGTGCCATGTTTATGCGACTGGAACGATCCAGATTGGTCACAGTGGCGGCTGCATTTGGACTTTACGATATTTTGAACGCACTATATCGTGATCACCAGGGATCGGACACGGTAACATCCACGATGATCGACGATATCGGCGCAAGATGGGTCGGGCCAAGGCAGGCTGCCGACTGATGCCGCGCGACCGGTCCCTCCGCTTCAGCCTGATCGCTTTGTCCCTATGGACTGTTGCCCCGGCCGTGACCGCAGCGGCCGTCGGCGCAGCGTGGGCGTGGCAAACCGGCCGAAGCGCCACGGAGCGCGAGCTGACATCCCGTGCGGAGGCGCTGGCCGCGGACATGGCCCGGGAACTGGCGGCCTCGCAGGCTGCGCTGGTCGTGCTGGCAACCTCGCCCTCCCTGGCAACCGGCGACTTCGAAGCGTTCCGCCAGCAGTCGCTGCTTGTCCCGAAGCCGGACGGCGCGCGCATCATGCTCACCGACATGGCGGGCCAGGTGCGGGCCGACTCGCGCTCGCCGCCCGGCGGGGCGCCGCCGGAACCGGGCGAGAAAAGCGGCGTGTCGGAGGTCTTCGCCACTGGCCGCCCCCAGGTGTCGGATTTGCAGGCCGGGCCACTGGCCCGCGACGGCCTGGTTGCGGTGGAAGTGCCGGTCGAGGTGGATGGGCATGTGGCCTACAGCCTCGGCATGGCTTTTCCGCCGTCGGTGCTCGTTCCCATTCTCGACAACCGCCGGGGCCTTTCCAATGAGGGGCGGGTCATCGTCGTGGACGGCAGCGGGCTGATCGTGGCGCACAGCAGCAACGCGGGAAACGTGGCCGGATGGCGCATCGGACCCGCTTCGCTCGCAGCCATCCACGGGGACGAGGGCATCTTCGAGGGAACGTCCCAGGACGGCCTCCCAATCCTGGCGGCGCATGCCCCCGTGCCCGGCACCGGCTGGTCGACGCTCGCGGCCATCCGCCTGGACCTGGGCAACGCGGCCTTGCGGCGCTCGATGGCCGGCGCGGCGGCTTCGGGCGCCGCCGTGCTGCTGCTCGCCCTGCTTTCTGCCGAATGGTACGCCCGCCGCGTCGCAGCCCCTCTTCATGCGCTGGTGGGCACGGCTGACGCGCTGGCTTCGGGCAGGCTGCCGCGGCCCATACCGCCGGGCGTGCGGGAAGCAAGCCGGATCGGCGCCGCGCTTGCC
This sequence comes from uncultured Acetobacteraceae bacterium, assembly GCA_964236415.1. Classification (GTDB taxonomy): domain Bacteria; phylum Pseudomonadota; class Alphaproteobacteria; order Acetobacterales; family Acetobacteraceae; genus CAHJXG01. Next base: position 22,492 of record CAXSEX010000002.1, read on the forward strand.
TGGGCCGCCACGACGCTGGCGTCGCGGGAACGGGAGCGCGCCAGCAGCGCCGCCGCCTTGCAGGAGAACGAGGCCCGGTTCCGAACCATCACCGACGCCATGCCGCAGGTGGTCTGGTCCGCGCGGCCGGATGGCCGGCACGACTACTACAACCGCCGCTGGTACGAGTACACCGGCATCCAGCCAGGCGACGGCAACCACAAGGCTTGGCGCGTGCTGTTCCGGTCGGGCGACCTTTCCCGCGCGGTGGCCGCGTGGCGGCGCAGCCTGGCGACCGGCGAGCCTTACCAGGCGGAGTACCGCCTCAAGCGGGCGGACGGGACCTGGCGATGGTGCCTGAGCCGCGCTTCGCCGCTGCGCGACCCCGCCAGCGGCGCCGTTCAGCGTTGGTTCGGCACCTGCACCGACATCCAGGACCTGGTGGAGGCCCGCGAAACCCTGGCCCGCAGCGGCGCCGACCTGGAACGCCTGGTCGCCCAGCGCACGGCGGCGCTGATGCAGGCCGTGGATGCCTTGCACGCCGAGGCGCTGGAGCGGTCGCAGGCGGAGGAGGCGCTGCGCCAGGCGCAGAAGATGGAGGCGGTGGGCCAGCTCACCGGCGGCATCGCCCACGACTTCAACAACATGCTCCAGGGCATCGCCAGCAGCATCGAGCTGGTGCAGCGCCGGGCGGAACAGGGGCGCGTGGCGGAAGCGCACCGACACATCGAGGGCGCACTCAAGTCGGTTGACCGCGCGGCGGCGCTGACCGGCCGCCTGCTCGCGTTCACCCGGCGGCAAGCGTCGCAACCGGTGCCCGTCAACCCGGACGCGCTGATCCTCGGCATGGAGGACCTGATCCGCCGGGCGGTGCGGCTCTCGGTGGAGGTCGAGATGCAGGCCGGCGGCGGCGCCTGGACGGTGCTGTGCGATCCCAACCAGCTTGAGAACGCCCTGCTCAACCTCGCGATCAACGCGGGCGACGCGATGCCCGGCGGCGGGCGGCTCGCCATCAGCACCCGGCAGGTGCACTTGGACGAGGCGGACGTTGCCGGCCATGAAGGCTCCCGTCCCGGCGAGCATACCGAGATCGCGGTTGCCGACACCGGGGCCGGCATGGACGAGGAAACGCGGGCGCGCGCCTTCGAGCCGTTCTTCACCACCAAGCCCGTCGGCCGGGGCACGGGGCTGGGGCTTTCGCAGCTGCTGTCCTTCGTGCGTCTCACCGGCGGCGTGGCGCAGATCGACAGCGAACCCGGCCACGGCACCACCGTGCGCCTTTACCTGCCCCGGCACGATGACATGCAGCCGGCGGCGGTCAGCCCGCCGCCGGTGCCGGCCTGCTAACCGGGCTGCGGCGCCGCCCGCTCCAGCCGCGCCGTCGCGTAGTCGGGGTCCATCATCAGCTCGAACAGCAGGATCGACCGGCCGGTCACGGTGTAGCTGGCGCCGAACTCGAACGTCGGCTCGTCGGCGTGGTCGAGCTGGTTGGTGTCGATGAGCCGCGTCCAGCGATGCCCGCCGACCACCTCCGGCAGGTGGAACCCCACCGCGTCGTGGTAGGAGTTCAGGATCAGCAGCAGGCTCTGGTCCACGCCGCGGCGATGCATCCCTGTCGGCTGCGCCCGCCCGTCCAGCAGCATGCCGAGGCAGCGGGAGTTGCCGTCCGTCCAGCTCTCATCCGTCATCTCGTCGCCGGAGGGCGTCAGCCACGCGACATCCTTGACCCCGATCTCGTCGTTCCACTGCGCGCTCAGCCAGCGGGTGCGGTGCAGGACGGGGTACTTGTGGCGCAGCGCCGCGACGCGCTGCACGAAGCTGAGCAGCCGCTGGCCCTTGTCCTCGATCTCCCAGTTCAGCCAGGAGATCTCGTTGTCCTGGCAGTAGGCGTTGTTGTTGCCGCCCTGGGTGCGGCCGAACTCGTCGCCGGCCACGATCATCGGCGTGCCGCGCGACAGCAGCAGGGTGCCGATCATGTTGCAGATCTGGCGCTCGCGCAGCGCGTTGATCGCCTCGTCGCCGGTCGGCCCCTCCGTGCCGCAGTTCCACGACCGGTTGTCGGAACTGCCGTCCTTGTTGTCCTCGCCGTTCGCCTCGTTGTGCTTGTCGTTGTAGGTCACGAGGTCGTTCAGGCAGAACCCGTCATGCGCGGTGATGAAGTTGACGCTGGCCCAGGTCTGCCGCCCGCGGTGGTTGAAGAAGTCGGCCGACCCCGTGAGGCGCGTCGCCACCTCCGGCAGCTTGCCCTCCTCGCCCTTCCAGTAGTCCCGCACCGTGTCGCGGTAGCGGTCGTTCCACTCCGCCCAGCCCGGCGCGAAGCCGCCGACCTGGTAGCCGCCGGGTCCGCAGTCCCAGGGTTCGGCGATCAGCTTGACCTGGGACAGCACCGGGTCCTGCCCCACCGCGCGCAGGAAGCCGCTCTGCTGGTCGAAGCCGTACGGCTCGCGCGCCAGGATGGTGCCGAGGTCGAAGCGGAAGCCATCGACGTGCATCTCCTCCACCCAGTAGCGCAGGCTGTCCGTCACCAGCTGGATGACGCGGGGATGCGACAGGTTGACCGTGTTGCCGGTGCCGGTGTCGTTGATGTAGTAGCGCTTCTGGTCCGGCAGCAGCCGGTAGTAGGAGGCGTTGTCGATCCCCTTGAACGACAGGGTCGGCCCGCGCTCGTTGCCCTCCGCCGTGTGGTTGTACACCACGTCCAGGATGACTTCGAGGCTCGCGCCGTGGAGGCGCGCCACCATCTCCTTGAACTCGGAGAAGGCGAAGTCGGGCACGCTGGCGTAGCGCCGGGCGGGCGCGAAGAAACTGATGGTGTTGTAGCCCCAGTAGTTCACCAGGTCCTTTTCCAGCAGCTGGCTGTCGTCCACGAACATGTGGACCGGCAGCAGTTCCACCGCGGTGACGCCGATGGACTTGATGTGCTGGATGACCTCGGGCGCCGTGAGGCCGCGGAACGTGCCGCGCAGCTCCTCCGGCACCGCCGGGTGCCGCATGGTCAGGCCGCGCACATGCGCCTCATACAGCACGGTGTGCTCCCAGGGGATCTGCGGCGGGCGGTCGTCGCCCCAGGTGAAGGCGGGGTCGATGACCCGGCATTTCGGCATCAGCGGCGCGCTGTCCCGCTCGTCATACGTCAGGTCGTCCATCGACTCCATCTGGTAGCCGAACAGTTCGGGACCCCACTTGAGATGCCCCACCAGCGCCTTGGCGTAGGGGTCGATCAGCAGCTTGTTCGGGTTGAACCGGTGCCCCTCCTCCGGCGCGTAGGGGCCGTGGACGCGGTAGCCGTACACGGTGCCGGGCCGCGCGTCGGGCAGGAAGCCGTGCCAAACCTCGTCGGTGTACTCCGGCAACTCGATGCGTTCGAGTTCGGTCTCCCCGTCGTTGTCGAACAAGCACAACTCAACCTTGGTCGCGTTGGCGGAGAACAGGGAGAAGTTGACGCCGCGGCCGTTCCAGGTGGCCCCGCGCGGATGCGGCCGCCCCTCGGTCACGCGGGATCGGTTTACTGAAGCAGCCATCGGACGGTCCTTACGACGAGGGGGAAGCGGAGCACCTACTATACGCTCAGCCCCTATACGCTCAGCCCCGGGGCAAAGTTCTGCGGCCGGCGGCAGGGCCGCAGGGGCCTGGGGCACGCGGCTGACCGCGTTGTTCCCGCGGCCCCGGCCGCCAGGCGGCGAACGGGATTGAACAAGGCCCGGCCCCACACAACATCGGCGGGGTCAACCTGCTGGGAGACACCATGGCCTACGCCGGCACCATCCCGTTGTCCGCACGTCCCGACGCGCTGGCCCGGCTGAAGCGGCTGCGCCGCCTCGCCTGGCTGATCGACGGCGTGTTCAAGCTGCCGGGCACGCGCTTCCGCTTCGGCCTGAACAGCATCGTCGGCCTGGTGCCGGTCGGTGGCGACGCGGTGCTCGGGGCGCTGTCGCTCTACATCATCTACGAGGCCGCGCAACTTGGCGTGCCGGGGCCGCAGCTGGCCCGCATGCTCGCCAACGTGGCGTTGGAGGTTGTCGGCGGCAGCGTGCCGGTGCTGGGCGACGTGTTCGACATGGCGCTGAAGGCCAACCTGCGGAACCTCGCGATCATCGAGCGCCACGTCGGCGCGTTCTGACGCCGGCGCGGGCGGCCCCGGCTGCGGATCACCCAGCGGCCGGCGCGGCGTGGGGATGCTCCAGGAAGAAGCGCAGCATCTCCCCCGTGGCGTCCGGCCCGCGCGGGTCGGTGTAGGAGCTGGCGGAACTGCCGCCGGACCAGGCATGCGCCGCGCCGCGCACCACCCATTGCTCGACCACCGTTCGGCCGTCCGCGTCCACCCGCCGGGTGCGGCGGTAGGAATGGCCGCCGGAAACCTGGCCATCCTCCGACTGCGTACTGAGGGACGCGCCGTGTGCCGCCTGCTCGACCACCGCGTCGGCGTTGCGCGGGTTCACCGTGGTGTCCCGGTCGCCGTGGAACACGATGGCCGGCACCCCCCGCACGCCGCCGGGCGCCTGGGGGGCGGCGCCGCCCCGCTGCATCGCGGCAAACGCCGATTGCATGTCGCGCGCCGCACCGCAGGCCAGGCCTGAGTGCACGCCGATGGCCGCATACAGGTCGGGGTAGGCTGCCCCCAGCACCGCCGCCGCGGCGCCGCCGGCCGATAGCCCGGCGACATACACCCGCGCGGGATCGACGGCGTAATCGCGCATCACCTCGCCCGTGATCCCGGCGATCAGCGACGGCTCCCCGGCGCCGCGGTGCTGGTCGGCCTCGTTGAACCAGTTCCAGCACTTCTGCATGTTCGCCGAGCTGGTCTGGCCGGGATAGGCCACCAAGCAGGTGTGCTGCTCCGCCGCCCCGTTCATCCGCGTGCCGGCGGCGAAGTCGTCGGGCGACTGGGTGCAGCCGTGCAGCATGACGACCAGCGGCACCGGCTGCCCGCGGTAGCCGCTGGGCACATAGAGCTTGTAGGGGCGGCTGCCGGCCGGGTTGCTGAACGTCTTGGCCAGGAACTGCGCGCCGTCCGTCACGCCTGCCGGCGTCGTGCCCGCGGCGGAAGGCTTGTCCGCGCCGCCCGGCATGGAGAAGCCGCCCTGGCTGGCCCGGTCGAGAAGGCCGCGCAGCGCCTTGGGGATCGGCAGCCCAACCCCCTCCGCCTGGCCCGGCGCCGCCTCGGCGGTGCCGTCGATGGTCGGCGGGCCGCGCCGGGCTGGCGCGGCGGGGCCGGACGCGCGCTGCCCCGCCAGCATGTCCTGCAGGGCCGCCGTGGCTTCGGACAGCCGCCCGGCCTTGGTGAGACGCGCCGCCTCGATCAGGCCTTGGGGCAGGAGTGGCTTCATGATTTTGGCTTTCGTGCTCGGGATCCCATCGGGCATCCCCGTTCGGAACCGGGATCGGCTTCCGTCGGTGCCGGCGGCGTGGGCCGCCGGACGGCTACTGCGTGCGGTCGGCCAGCGCCGTCTTGACCGCGGCGCTGGCGTGCAGCGCGCCCAGCACCTTGACCGAGGCGATGGCCGCGCGGGCCAGCTCGGGCGACACGTCGGGGGCGATGCTCGCCAGGCCGAGCACGTTGATGTGCAGCGCGTCGCCCCGGCGCTGCGCCGCCTCCAGCTCTCCCCGGCCATAATGCCGCAGGCCCAGGTCCAGGCTGCGCCGCGCCACCGACTGCCGCACCACGTCGGCGTGGCGCTCAAGCTGGTTGCGGATGGCCGTGCGGATGAAGTCCGTGCGGTTCGAGTAGAACCCGTCCTGCACCATCAGGTCGATGTGGCCGAGATCGACGAAGCCGAGGTTGATGGTGATCTTCTCGCTGTCGGACTTCGGCCGCAATTCAGACATCGCATCCATCGACTACCATCCATTCACCATCCACATGGATGGTAAATGGATGGGAACCGGGCGGATGCAAGGGGTCGGCGCGGTGTCAGGCCGGCAGGAAGTCCGGCACCGAGAGGTAGCGTTCGCCGGTGTCGTAGTTGAACCCCAGCACCGTGGCCCCGCCCGGCAATTCCGGCAGCTTCTTGGCAATCGCCGCGAGCGTCGCGCCCGACGAGATGCCGACCAGCAACCCCTCCAGCCGGGCGGAGCGCCGGGCGTACTCGCGCGCCTCCTCGGCCTCCACCTGGATCACGCCGTCCAGCGCGTCCGCGTGCAGGTTCGCCGGCACGAACCCGGCGCCGATGCCCTGGATCGGGTGCGGCGCGGGCTGGCCGCCCGAGATCACCGGCGACAGCGCCGGCTCCACCGCGAACACCTTGAGGCCGGGCCAACGCGGCTTCAGCACCTCGGCGCAGGCGGTGATGTGCCCGCCCGTGCCGACCCCGGTGATGATGGCGTCCACCCCGTCCGGGAAATCCGCCAGGATCTCCTCGACCGTGGTGCGGACGTGGATGGCGATGTTGGCCGGGTTCTCGAACTGCTGCGGGATCCAGGCGCCGGGGGTTTGCGCGGCAAGCTCGTGCGCGCGGGCAATGGCCGCCTTCATGCCGCCTTCCCGGGGCGTGAGGTCGAACGTGGCGCCGTAGGCCTGCATCAGGCGCCGCCGTTCGACCGACATGCTTTCCGGCATGACCACGATCAGCTTGTAGCCCTTCACCGCCGCCACCATGGCGAGGCCGATGCCGGTGTTGCCGGAGGTCGGCTCGATGATGGTGCCGCCGGGCTTGAGCTGGCCGTCCGCTTCCGCGGCCTCCACCATGGCGAGCGCGACGCGGTCCTTGATGGAGCCGCCGGGGTTGGCGCGCTCCGACTTGATCCAGACTTCGGCGTTTGGGAACAGCCGGGCCACCCGGATGTGCGGCGTGCTGCCGATGGTGTCGAGGACGCTGTTGGCTTTCATGGGAGCCTCTCCGTTGCGGTCGCCGGCGCGGCGCCGGCACAGGATGCCCGGACGCGCGGCCAGCGCAAGTGCCGCCGATCCCTGCGCATCATCGGCCGCCAGGGTTCTTCAACGTTTTAGGTAGTTCACAGCATTTCTGCGGAGTGACACCGTCAAGCTGTTTTGCTCAGCATTCTGCTGCTTCCATCCATGCGTCCCTGACACATGGCTCCGCCAAGTTGATTGCGGTTACGCCCGCTACCGCGCTTTCTTGCCGCGCAGTGCACGGGCGACGGCATCGGGGTTCGCCCCAATCACACGCAACAGCGCCGCGGCCGGCCCGGTGGGCGTGCGTCGCCCTTGCTCGTATTGCCGCACAGCATCCACGCTGAAGGCGAACAGCGCCTGGCTCAACCCCAGCCGATGCCGCAACGCGCGCACTTCGGTCGGGGCGCGTCGCTTCGCCAACTCGGCCAGCTCGGCGGCTTCGTCGATCTCATACCAGACGCCCTGACCGTTGACCGATTTTGTCGGCCCCGCTGCCCCTAAAATACTTGCAACGGCGGTGGGAGAAAACGGTCAGCAGATAAGGCAGTTGGTATCAGTCCCCGAACGTTGCACGGTAGGCATCGCGCTCCCTCCTGTTCGCGTGGCGCAAGCTGATGACCCGGCGCACCCCGCCGCGGTCGGTGTAGACGCAGTGCAAAGTGTGGTCCCCGACCACGCCGATAGCCTTGATGCGGACCTCGCCATAGTCCTGCCGGTCGTCCACGCGCCGCAGCACGGGGCTTCGGAACAGCAAAATGGCGAGGCGAAAGGGCAAGCCGCGCCCGGACTGAAGCGGGGTGGACGGCATCGCCGCTCCGCCCGCGGCCGGGCAGGGCGGAGCGGGATCGTCACCGCTGCTGAAGCTTGCCGGCTTCAACGGTCGGCTCGAGCGATTACTTGTCCTCGCCCGTGCTTGCCAAATTGACTTGGCCCGCACTTCGTTGCCGGCGTTGGTCGACCAGCTGATCGCGGCGCTGCGGGACGCGAGCGGCCGCACGCCGCTCGGCCTGCAAGCCGACTGGGGCGGTGATGGCGGCCTGGCTGGTGCAATTGCGGTCGCGGCTGCTATTGCCAGCGAAGGCTGCAGTGCCGGATGCCGAAGACCGGGAGCGTGCCCGCACACTGATCGCGGCGCACCCGAAGCGGGCATGCCTTCACGCGAGAGCGATGCGCGCGTGCTCGGGAGCCGGCGCGTTGCAGGACGCAAGCAAGTCCCACACGCGCATCAGGTTGGATATCCCCGCCTCCAACGCAGTGAGCGGGACACGGTCGCGGGCCTGCATCGACAAACCCACCAGGAACGTGTCGAAGACGGCCGCGAAGGCAGCGGCGTCAGTGTCGGCCGGCAACTCGCCTTTCGCCGCAGCCCGTTCCACGCATGCGCGCAAGCCGTCACGGTTGCTCTGCCGTTCCTTTGCCAGCAATGCTTGCAGGTGCTCGTTCCCGGGTGAGCAGGTGGTCGTGGACAGGACGACCAAGCAACCGGGCGGGTGCGCCTCGTCGACCTGCATTCGAGCAGAGGCGCGCAACGCTTGTTCGACCGCGTCCCTGGGCGGCAGGGCAGGATCCAAGAGGGACGACGTCACCCGGCCGTGCGTCTCGAGGTAGCGGGCGACGACGTCCCTGAACAGGCCTTCCTTGGAGCCGAAAGCAGCGTAGAAGCTGGCACTGGACATGCCCCCCATCGCGGCCTTGAGCTGAGCCAGCGAGGTCGCCTCGTAGCCGTGCTCCCAGAACAGCGACATCGCCTTCTGCACCGCGTCGCCTTTGTCGAAGCCGCGCGGGCGGCCCGTTCGTGCCATTGCCGATCTCCATGCATTCCACCGATTTACAGATTAATCAGTCCAATTGTCATTGACAACCTGCCGCCCGCGGCGTCTTATGGACTGATCATTCCAGATGACGGGGAGAAGGTGGTTGGGTGCGAGCACTTCAACGTTGAGCGGCGCCGATGCCGCAGCCTCCGGCAGCCTTCCCGTCGCCGGGCTGCTCGCCTTGGCCATGACGGGGTTCATCGCGATCCTGACCGAGACGCTGCCCGCCGGGTTGCTCCCTCAGATCGCTGGCGGGCTTGGTGTCTCCGACGCACTCGCCGGGCAACTCGTCACCCTTTACGCGGCCGGCTCGCTGGTCGCAGCGGTCCCGTTGACGGCCGCCACGCAAGGGTGGCGCCGCCGTCCGGTGTTGCTGCTGTCGATTGCCGGGTTCCTCGTCTTCAACACCGTCACCGCAGCCTCCTCGAACTACGCGCTGACCTTGGCGGCCAGGTTCCTCGCGGGCGTCTCAGCCGGCCTCGCCTGGGGCATGATCGCCGGCTACGCCCGGCGGATGGTGACGGGACGGCTCCAGGGGCGGGCGTTGGCCTTGGCCATGGTGGGCACTCCGATCGCCTTGTCGCTCGGCGTCCCTGCAGGCACGTTCCTCGGCAGACTCACTGGCTGGCGCTCCGCTTTCTTGATCATGTCCGCGCTAACGCTGGTGCTGATCGGCTGGGTGCTCTGGAAGGTGGAGGATCTTCCAGGCCTCGCAACGAATCGGCAGGTGTCCACCCGCAAGGTCCTCCTGACTCCTGGCATCCGCCCGGTGCTGTTCGTGATCTTCGCGTGGATGCTCGCCCACAACATCCTTTACGCCTACGTCGCGCCATTCGTCGCACGGGCCGGACTGGGGGACCATGTCGATCTCGTGCTGCTGGTGTTCGGTGTTGCCGCCCTGGCAGGCATTGGGATCACCGGGGTCCTGGTTGATCGCTGGCTTCGCGTGTCGGTCGTCACAAGCTTGGTTGCCTTCGTTCTGGTGTCGATCGCGTTGATCGTCGGCGGCAGTTTGCCCCTTGTGGTCTACGCCGCCTTTGCCGTCTGGGGACTGACCTTTGGCGGCGCTGCGACGCTGCTGCAAACGGCCTCGGGCGACGCCGCGGGCGACGGCACAGACATCGCGCAAGCTATGGTCACGACGGCCTGGAACGCCGCGATTGCCGGCGGTGGCGTCATGGGCGGCCTGCTGCTGGCAGATCTCGGCGCTGGTTCGTTCCCTTGGGCGATGCTGGCCGCCCTGCTCCTCGCTTTGGCGGTGGCCTGGCAGGCGAATGCGCATGGCTTCACCCCTGGCCCGCGCGCATCGCCGCCGTGACTCGCATGGGGCGGGGCGCCTTCCTCCGCCCCGCACACACGCCTCCACAGGCACCGTCCCATCCAGACATCCCGTCCGGCGGACCATCCATCCCAGGAGACAGCACAATGACCCAGGTTCTCAGGCATCTGGCACTCGCCTTCGCACTGGCCGCAGCTTCGCCGGCCGTTGCTGCGCCCCCCGTCACCGCGGAGGAGTTCCCGCTGCCCGGCGGCTTCACCGGCAGCTATCGCGAGATTGACGGGGTCAACCTGCACTATGTGCAAGGCGGCCAGGGGCCGGTGGTGCTGCTGGTGCATGGCTTCGGCCAGACCTGGTACGAGTGGCGCCAACTGATGCCGCTGCTGGCCCGCAACCATACTGTGGTGGTCCCGGACCTGCCGGGCCTTGGCCTGTCCGGTCCTCCGAAATCGTCCTACGCCGGTCAGGATGTGTCGGCCACGCTCTACAAGTTCGCCAAGGGTTTCAGCCCCGACGCCAAATTCGACCTCGTCGCCCACGACATCGGTATCTGGAACACATACCCGATGGCCGTCCAGCACCAGTCCGACATCGCGCGGATTGTCTACATGGAAGCGCCGATTCCGGATGCGAGCATCTACAAGTATCCCGCCTTCACGCCGGAAGGCGAGTCGCTCGTCTGGCATTTCAGCTTCTTCGCCGCCGGCGACCGCATGGCCGAGACGCTGATCACCGGCAAGGAGCGGTTCTTCTTCGAGCACTTCATCAAGGTCCACGCGACGAACGGGGACGTGTTCACGCCGGAGCTGCTGGACCTGTATGCCCGTTCCTATGCCAAACCGGAGAGCCTGAACGCGGCCTTCGAGTACTACCGGGCGCTCAACGAGACCGAGCGCCGCAACCTGCCGCTGGCAAAGGCCAAGATCACTTTGCCGATGCTCGCGATCGGCGGTGGCGGCCATGGCGGCTTCGGGACGGCCCAGGCCGACCAAGTCAGGGAATACGCCACCCAGGTCGAGGGTCTGTCGCTGCCCGGCTGCGGCCACTGGCTGCCCGAAGAGTGCGCCGGGCCACTCAATCAAGCAATCATGGAGTTTCTCGGCCGGCGGTGATTGCAACAGCGGGGCCATGGCCGCCCTCCCCCTCAAACTTATGGAATTATCGGTCCATAACTGGTTGACGAGCCGGTCCAATCAGCATACTGATTGGCCGATCAGTCATCCTGAAAGGATCAAGGCAGCAGGGCAGGACATGCCAGGCTGCTGGGGATCAGGAACGACGCCCGGGTTGGGCCGGCTCCTCAGTCCTGTGACACCGGCGTCCAGACCCGGGTGCCGGGTTCGGGGGCCGTTTAATCGTGTGAGGTCACAATGAACGTTGGTTTCATAGGCGTGGGCAGCATGGGTGCCGCGATGATTCCCAACCTGGTCAAAGCCGGGCATCGGGTGAGCGCATGGAACCGCAACCCGGCAGCGGCCGAGGCGCTGGAGGGCGTCACGGCCTTGCCGTCCCCGGCCGCAGCGTTCGAGAACGACGCTGTCCTGACGATGCTGTCCGACGACGCAGCGGTCCGCAGCGTCATCATCAACCCGGGTGCGCTCGCCTCCTGCTGGAAGGGCTGCGTCCATGTCATGATGGCCACGATCTCGCCGGCCCTTGCCCAGGAGCTGAAGGCGCTTCACCGGGACGCCGGGGTCGCCTACGTGGCGGCGCCAATCCTCGGAGTGCCGGCTGTGGCCGCCAAGGCGCAGCTGAACATCCTGGCGGCCGGCGACCCCGCTTCCATCGCGGTGGTCCAGCCGCTCTTCGATGCGCTGGGGCAGAAGACGTGGCTGCTGGGCGACGATCCCGTCCACGCCAACGTCGCCAAGATCGCCGGCAACATGATGATCACGCTCGCCATCGAAGCCATGGGGGAGGCGACGGCGCTGACCGAACGCTACGGCTTGGCCGCGGGCGACTTCCTGGACGTGATGACCAGCACGGTGTTCGCAAGCCCCAGCTACAAGCGCTACGGTGGCTTCATCGCCACCGACACCTACGAGCCGGGCTTCAAGCTGACGCTGGGCCTGAAGGACGTGAACTTGGCGCTGGATGCGGCGAGGGCGAAAGGTGCCGTCCTGCCCGCCGCGGAGATCGTGCGCGACACGATGGTCGAGGCGGTCGGCCAGGGGCTGGGCGCCAAGGACTGGTCGATCCTGGCCAAGGTGACGCGCCGCCGGGCAGGCCTGGGTGCAGGATCGGCATAACGAAACTGCGGCAGGCCTTGCGGCCTGCGCGCGGCGCCGTTGATGCCTCCAAGAAACTACGGAGACACACATGACGAAGACCTGGCTCATCACCGGATGCTCGACGGGCCTCGGCAGCATCCTGGCTGAAGCCGTGCTTGCGCGCGGCGACAACCTGGTCGCCACCGCCCGCAATGCCGCCTCGTTGGACGGCCTTGACAGCCAATATCCCGACACCGTCCGGACAACCGCGCTCGACGTGACGAAGCCCGGCGATGCCGCGGCGGCGGTCGCGCTGGCCGAGGAAGCGTTCGGCGGTCTCGACATCCTGGTGAACAACGCCGGCCATGGCTTCATCGGCGCGATCGAGGAGGGGCTGCCCGACGAGTACCGACCGCTGTTCGAAACCAACGTCTTCGGGCTGATCGAGAGTAACCGGGGCAGATTCCCGGGCGATCAAACCGCGGTTGCGGCCTGACGGACGA
>CAXSEX010000003.1:0-19030 GCA_964236415.1 uncultured Acetobacteraceae bacterium
GGACCGGTTCCGCGACCTGCTGGGCGTCCCGCCAGGCGTTTATGAGCGCGGGAACGATTTCATCAAGAGGGTCATTGATCCGGTCATCCTCGAGGTGAATGGCCTGTCCGAGTTTGGCGTTCAGGTCGAGGTTGACAGGGCCTACTCCCGCGCGCCCATAACCGGGGTCAGGCTCGCCTGGTGGCGCAAGACGGATGACGAATACAGGGTGATCTATCAGGAGCGGCAAAGGTTGAAGCTGGGACGCATGGCGCGGCTGAAGGGAACGGCAGGCGCGGTTACCGCTCGCCGAACGGATGCTTTCCTTGTTCCCTGAGGCAGAGGTCAATCGCTTCGCCGAGGATCGCCTGCAGCGTCGTATCCCGCTCGGTCGCCATGACGTTCAGCGTGCGCGCCAGCTCGGGACTGAAGTAGCCACCGACGGCCCGCTTCCCTACCCGCGCCTTCCCGCGTGCTGGCCGCGCTGACGATTGTCGGCTTCGATTCTTCGACGGCCTCTTTCGGCGGCGGCTGCCGCTCGGCCTTCAGCGCGTCCTTCAGGCCAGCCAGCCGCCCACTCATGTCGTCATCTTCGCCGACGTGCGGACACGATCACGCGCCGGCATGCCCACTTGCTTTCATATCCATAACCAGAGTTTTCGACCTCCCTGAGCCGCCTTCCCGGTCGGTTCTGCCTCCTGAACGGATTTCCCGCTGCCCGTCGCGTGGCGAAAGGCAGCCCGTTCGGAAAGCCGGACCGGCCCGACCTGCATCCCGATCTCATTCACCAGCTCGGTCGTCTCGGCATACAGACGCACAGCCGATATCGGCCCGGCGTTAAAGATCACGAAGGCCGGTTTCGCCGCGAAACGGGCCAGGTCAGGTCAGTTCTGATCGAATGAAGGTCAAAGGCGTTCGGTCGGCACGGCACCAGCACCAGATCGGCAGCCTTAGCGGCGGAACGCGCTTCCGCCTGGGCCAGCGGCGGTGTATCGATCACGACGAGGTCGGCGCCATGAGTGGCGGCCTTATCGAGCGTCTTGGCGAGGGTTGGCGTCTTGGCCGGGATCACGACCGGCGGCTCCTCCTTCCGCCACTCGGACCATGCCTCGGCCGTACCCTGCGGGTCCATGTCCAGCAACACGGTGCTGTATCCCGCACGCTCGCCCGCTACGGCAACATGCAAGGCGAGCGTGGTCTTGCCAGATCCGCCCTTTTGGCTGATCGCTGATGGACGTCATCGCGAGTGGGCTGCGGGCAGGAGCGGACGGCCTGATCCTCGGCTGCACCGAGATCTGCCTGCTACTTGACCCGGACGCACTCGGCTGCCCCGGATTTGACTCCACTGCCATCCATGTCCGCGCCGCGGTGAACGACACGCTGCGGGATGAGACCGCCCGGGCACGCGCCGCCTGAGCCGAAGGCCCTCGTGTGCCGCTACCCGCACCGGGAGGAACTCAGGTGCGGGACTCAACCAGCCCGCGCGAGCCATCCCGGCGCGAGGGCGACCGTTCCCGACCTGTGCTGCCGTGCTCCCGTCTTGGGCTATTCCGCAAGGCTGGGAAGGTTCAGCCCCTTTTCGCGGGCACATTCGATCGCCGTGTCGTAGCCGGCATCGGCGTGGCGCATGACGCCGGTGGCGGGATCGTTCCAGAGAACCCGCTCGATTCGCCGGTCGGCGTCTTCCGTGCCGTCGCAGACCACCACCATGCCCGAGTGCTGTGAGAAACCCATGCCGACGCCGCCTCCATGATGCAGGGAAACCCAAGTTGCGCCGGATGCGCAGTTGAGCAGCGCGTTGAGGAGAGGCCAGTCCGACACTGCATCCGAGCCGTCCTTCATCGATTCCGTCTCCCGATTGGGGGAGGCGACCGAACCCGAGTCGAGATGATCCCGCCCGATGACGATCGGAGCCTTCAGCTCTCCCGATCTGACCATCTCGTTGAACGCCAGGCCAAGGCGATGGCGATCGCCAAGGCCGACCCAGCAGATGCGCGTAGGCAGGCCTTGGAAGCGGATGCGCTCGCGCGCCATGTCGAGCCAGCGGTGCAGGGACTCGTTGTTGGGCAGCAACTCCTTCACCCTGGCGTCGGTGCGATAGATGTCCTCCGGGTCGCCAGACAACGCCGCCCAACGGAAAGGCCCGATGCCACGACAGAACAGCGGGCGGATATAGGCTGGCACGAAGCCGGGGAAGTCGAACGCATCCGCTACGCCCTCCTCCAGGGCCATCTGGCGGATGTTGTTGCCGTAATCGATCGTCGGCACGCCCAGGCGGTGGAACGCGAGCATCGCCCGCACGTGCGTCGCCATCGACGCCTTCGAAGCCGCGGTGATCGATCTCGGGTCGCGCTCCTGCGTCTTTTCCCAACGGTCGAGCGACCAGCCGGCCGGAAGATAGCCGTTGATGGGATCGTGGGCGGATGTTTGATCGGTGACGCAGTCCGGCCGGATGCCACGACGCACCATGTCCGGCAGGATATCGGCGGCATTGCCGAGGAGCGCGATGGAGACCGGCCTGCCTGTCCTCTTCGCGTCGGCGAGCATTCGCAGCGCGTCGTCGAGATCTTTGGCCTCTCGGTCAACGTAGCCGGTCCTCAACCGGGACTCGATGGAGGACGGACGACACTCGATCGCGAGGCACGACGCTCCCGCCATGGTGGCGGCGAGCGGCTGCGCACCGCCCATGCCACCAAGCCCTGCCGTCAGGATCCAGCGTCCCGAGAGGTCGCCGCCGTAATGCTGGCGACCCATCTCGACGAAGGTCTCGTAAGTCCCTTGGACGATGCCCTGGCTGCCGATGTAGATCCAGGATCCCGCCGTCATCTGGCCGTACATCATCAGGCCCTTGCGGTCGAGTTCGTGGAAATGGTCCCAGGTCGCCCAGTGCGGCACGAGGTTCGAGTTGGCGATGAGGACGCGCGGCGCGTCCTTGTGCGTCCGGAACACGCCGACCGACTTGCCGGACTGGACAAGCAGGGTCTCGTCGTCCTCGAGGTTCCGCAGGCTTTCGACGATGCGATCATAGCAATCCCAATCGCGCGCCGCACGGCCGATCCCGCCGTAAACCACGAGGTCCCCCGGCTTCTCCGCAACATCCGGATCGAGGTTGTTCATAAGCATGCGCAGGGGCGCCTCCGTCAGCCAGCTCTTGGCGGACAGCTCAAGGCCATGCGGGCTGCGGATGGTTCGGGTGTTGTCGGAACGCGTCATCGTGACTCCCTTTGCGTGGTCGTAGACGCCATGAAGCGAAGAAGGACGACAACGTGCCGAACTGGCGTCGCACCGAACCTTTGCTCGCTGACGACGCGTGTCGGGTGGGGCAGGAGGGTTTCTTGCCGAGCCGTTTGCCTCACAGCATGGGTGCCGTGACGCTTGGCAGGCGCATGGGCAGGACCGCCCGAGGAAGAGCGCCGTCCGTGACGAGCGCGATTGCGGCTTCGAGATCAGGGTGGAAGTGCCGGTCGTCGCCGAGGCGGGGAACTTGGGTCCGGACGAGCCGGCGCACGGCTTCGAGCGGCTCGCTCGATGCCAACCCGCCGCAGAGATCGCAGCCCTGCGCCGCCGCCAAAAGCTCGATGGCGATCACAGCCGAGGCGTTCCGAGCCATAGGAATGAGACGGCGCGCCCCATGCGCGGCCATTGAGACGTGGTCCTCCTGGTTCGCCGATGTGGGGATCGAGTCGACGCTGGCGGGATAGGCGCGCTGCTTGTTTTCGGAGACCAGGGCTGCCGCAGTCACTTGCGGGATCATGAAGCCGGAGTTCAGGCCAGGCTTCGGCGTGAGGAACGCCGGAAGTCCGGACAGCGCGGGATCGACGAGCATCGCGATCCGCCGCTCCGCGATCGACCCGATCTCGCAGATGGCGAGCGCGATGATGTCGGCCGCGAACGCCACCGGCTCGGCATGGAAGTTTCCACCGGAGAGCGCCTCGTCGCTGGCTGCGAAGATCAGGGGATTGTCGGATACGCCGTTCGCCTCGACCTCAAGCGTCGCCCCGGCCTGCCGGAGGATATCGAGCGCGGCGCCCATCACCTGCGGTTGGCAACGCAGGCAGTAAGGGTCCTGCACGCGGGGGTCGTCGGTCCGATGCGAGGCACGGATCGCAGAACCCGCCATGAGGCCACGTAGCGCGGCCGCCGTTTCGATCTGTCCGCGATGACGTCGGAGCGCGTGAATGCGTGGATCGAAGGGGGTGTCCGAGCCCCGAGCAGCGTCGGTCGCGAGTGCGCCGCTCACCACCGCCGAGCCGAACAGGCGTTCAGCCTCGAACAGGCCCGCGAGCGCGTTGGCAAGCGAGAACTGCGTGCCGTTGAGGAGAGCCAGCCCTTCCTTCGCCTTCAGCGTGAGGGGAGCAAGCCCGGCCGCGGCGAGAGCCTCGACGGCAGGAACGCGCGCGTTGCGGACGAAGAAAGCGCCGACGCCGATCATCGCCGCGGCCATGTGGGCAAGGGGCGCGAGATCGCCGGAGGCGCCTACCGATCCCTGCGAAGGCACGACGGGCGTGAGACCGGCCGCAAGAAGCGCTTCCAGCATCGCGATCGTCTCCCGCACCACCCCCGAGGCGCCTTGCCCAAGGTTTGCGAGTTTAAGCGCCATCATCAGCCGGGCGATCGGCACAGGCATCGCCTCGCCAACGCCCGCAGCATGGGATAGTACGATGTTGCCCTGGAGAGCCGCCAGGTCGACGTCATCAATTCGGACGCTGGCGAGCTTCCCAAATTCCGTGTTGATGCCGTAGACGGGTTCACCTTTGGCAACGATGCGACCGACTGTGTCCGCGGCTGCATCGATGGCTGGGAAGCATCTGACGTCGAGTCGCGGCGTCGCCCCCCGATACACGGCTTGCCAGTGGGCGAGGCCGGTTTCGCCGGGCTTTAGGACAATCTCGTTCATCGGTGTTTCCAGACGTGTCGATGCCGTGGTTTTCCACGCCTTGTGAGATTGCGCCGCTGGGCGTCCAAGACGACCCAGGGACAGGCGAAACGGTCGCTTCGGCTCCGCGTGGCCTCACACATGGCCGTATGGCCTGTCTCGAAACGTAATGAACCTTCGCCGATTGCGAGATCGACCAGGCACATGAGAACTTCGGCATTCCATCATGGACTTCCGGTGCTTTCGGAAGCCAGACGTCAAGGCAGGCTGGAAACCTTCTGGCCGAACGTCATGCAGCCCGGGAGCAGATATCGCCCCAGCATCGGCAGGCGTGACCTGCTGGCGCCTGCAGTCAATGCAGGGTGGCTTCAGGCGGCTTCTGCCACACCGTACTGCGATGAAAGGCAACGGCGGATGACGTCCGGAGTATCAACGAAGCGCGCGGTGCCATATGTCTTCACGGCGATGCTGGCATCCCGTGTCGCGATGCCTTCGGCGAGGATCAGCACAGGCGCAGATTGATTGGCTTCTCCGATCCTCCCCACAAGGTCGGCCCGCGGACGTGACGCGGCGATGTAGTGCACCGACGCCAAGTCACGAAGTTCGGGGAAGAAGCTGAGCAAGCCTTCGACCGCAACCGAGTCGCCACAGTAGTATGATCCTTCGGCGTTCTTTTGGAAACCTGGGCGCAGTATGTAGAGGTCGTCTTTCACGACTGATCTCCTGGTTTCCAGCGCTTGAGATTGAGTGCCCGAACGGACCGGCAGGCCGGGAATCGTCAGGCTCTCGCCTGAGCGATCTTGCGGATGAGGCGCTTCCATCCAATCGTCAGGCCGGTCACGCTGAAGGCAAACCCGCCGGCCAGCAGGATCAGCATCAAGGGCTGCCAAACCGCGTTGCTGTGGAGGAAAGGAAAGTCGAGCGTGTGGAGGCCGAAGTAAAGCCAGCGGTAGGCGCGGCGGCTGGTGTCCATCACCTCGATCACCTTGCCGGTGACCGGATTGACGTAGACGGCCGTGTTCTCCGCGTCCTGGACCGCGATGCGGACGCCGTCGGTCCCGATGCCGTCGCTGCTGCGCAGGTTGGCGTAGACGTCGTCGGCCGAAATCGGGACCGGACGCTCCACGGCCTTGCCGGGATAAGCGGCCTTGACGGCGCCGAACAGGGCGTCGTCGGAGAAGGCGGCAGTGGGAGGCCGGGCCGGGCCGCCGCCTATCTCGGCGATCTTGGGCGCCTCGCCGGCGCCTCGGGCAATGAGGTAGGGCTTGCCGCCAAGGGCTGTGACTTCGACCTCGGATGCCGGCAGCAGCGCCTGGATTTTGTCGGGCGACACGGCTTTGGCGGCACCGGCGACCGGCAAGCCGATGTAGGCACCGGCCTCGGCATCGCTCATCTCGCCGGTGGAGAAGAGACGGCCGTGGTCCATCGACAGCCAGCCGCTGAGCATCCAGGTGAAAACGAAGACTGCCGTGGTAAGGCCACCGATGTGATGCCATTTCAGCCAGCCGCGATAGGGAGAGATCCCGCCTCGGCCCAATTTGGCGTATCTGCGCCACCGCACGATGCCGAGCCAAACGCCCGCGACCGTCACTGCGACGCCGAGCAGGGAAAACCACCAGACCGTGCGGTCCCACGCAACCCAACTCTGGCGCAGCACGGTGGGGTAGATCCAGTGCAACACTGCCCCAGCATAGTTCCAGGACCGCTCGAAATGCGTGGTGCGTTGCATCACCTCGCCCGACCTCTGCGATACGTAGAGGTCGGTTCCAGCCGCGTCGGCGAGGGATACCCTGTAGAAGGGGCGGTAACGGTCAAAACGATGGTGGACCATCCATTGGTCGTAATCCATCGGTTCCGACACCGCTGCGACCGGCAGGTGCGAGAAGGCGCTGGCGATCGCGCCCGCGGCCTCGGCGCCGAGACCCGGGATGACTTGCCCGGTCGCGGCCGAAACCATGACCTGCGGACCCTTGGGCGGGTTGATCACGTAGGTGGCCTGCCCGTTCACCTGCATGAGCCGGACCCTGCTCGGTGCGGCAATCCCGGAGGCACCGACCGCATCGGCGGGCGACACCGCGACCTGTCCACCGTTGATCGGCGTGCCTTTGGCGATGCGGGCGCCGTCTCCGAGGAACGGATAAGGCACATACATCATGACCGCGCCGGTCGCGAACCACATCGCGAAGAAAAGGCAGAGCATGATGCCGGCCCAGCGGTGGAAAACCACAAGACCTTTCGTAAATCCCACTCCCGCTCTGGGCTGCGGGACGTCCTGCGCGATCGTCGTCATCAACATGATCCCCTGTGTGGCCGCCCGGCGCTCGTTGATCTCGAGGGATCCGATCTTCGGGATATCGACTCAGGCTAGGCCGTGGTATTTGAAGCCGACAGTGGCACATATGCCGTTTTACGCTTGGATGCTGCCAAAAATGCGGTCCCTCCCCAAAATGGACGCCGGACTTGTCGCGGTCGTGGTCTATGAGCAGCTGAGCCTGTTCGAATACAGCTGCGCCGCCGAGGTGTTTGGCTTGCCCCGTCCCGAGCTTGGCAGCGGCTGGTACCGTTACGCCACGGTCGCCAGCTCGCCCGGCTTGCTGCGCGGCACAGGCGGCATCCATGTTTCGGCTGACGCGGGCCTTGACCTCCTCGACAAGGCCCACACTGTCGTCGTGCCCGGCTGGAGCAGCGTTTCGGCTCCGGTGCCGGATGACCTTTGCGTCGCCCTGTGCAGGGCCAATGGACGCGGCGCCCGCGTGATGTCGATCTGCACGGGTGTTTTCGTCTTGGCTGCGGCCGGGCTTCTCGACGACCGGAAAGCCACGACGCACTGGCGTCACACGGCGGAGCTGGCCGACCGCTATCCCAGGGTCCAGGTGCAACCCGACGTGCTCTACGTGGACGCCGGCACGATCCTGACCTCGGCGGGCAGCATCGCGGGCATCGACCTCTGCCTGCACCTGGTACGGCGGGACCTCGGCGCCCGTGTGGCCAACCATGTCGCCCGCCGCCTCGTCATGCCGCCACACCGAGAAGGCGGCCAGGCCCAGTTCATCGAGGAACCGGTGTCGAGACACAGCGGCTCCGCGCTGGCGCCTCTGGTCGAGGCCGTCCGGGCGGCGCTCCATGAGGAATGGTCGATAGCACGCCTTGCAGATACCGCCGCCATGAGCACGCGGAGCTTCCAGCGGCATTTCGCCAACACAACCGGGATGCCGGCGGGCGAGTGGCTGCTGAAGGAGCGAATGGCGCGCGCGCAACAACTCCTGGAGGAGACGAGCCTATCGGTCGACGAGATCGCATCGAAGGTCGGCTTCGGTGCTGCCACGACGTTGCGCGGCCACTTCCGAAACCGCCTCTCGATCAGCCCCGGGCAGTATCGCAGCAACTTCCAGGCACCTGACCAGAATTGAGGCGCTATGCCCGCGAGGCCACGTGGGGTCGGTCAGCGGTCGCCTCGACGAGATGGCAGCTCACGCTTCCCCCATGCGGAGCGTGCCGTAGGAATGGCTCTTCGACGCGGCAACGATCGTAGGCCGCGGCACAACGGGTGTTGAAGCGGCAGCCTGCGGGCGGCGTGCTCGGGCTTGGGGGGTTCCCGGGCAGGACGATGCGCCGGCGGATCGCCTCGACGCGAGGATCGGGCGATGGGACGGCCGACAAGAGCGCCGTCGTGTAGGGATGGGCGGGCGCGGCGAAGAGCGGCGGCGTCGCGCCCTCTTCCGCGACCCGGCCGAGGTACATCACCGTCACGCTCGAACAGATCTCCCGGACGATGGCGAGGTCGTGGGCGATGAGGACGATCGTCAGCCCGAGCCTTCGCTGCAGGTCTTGAAAGAGGTTGACGATCTGAGCGCGGATGGAGACGTCAAGCGCGCTCAGCGGCTCGTCGCACACGAGGATCGATGGCTCAAGCGCCAGGGACCGGGCAATTGCCACCCGTTGCCTCTGGCCTCCAGACAGCGATCGAGGAGTCCGGTCCATGGCCGTGACGGGCAGGGACACGAGGTCGAGAAGTTGTTCGACGCGGCGGAGGCGCTGGGCTGCATTCCCGAGACCATGGATCTGCAGCGGCTCCTCAATTGACTGCCGCACGGTCTGGCGGCGGCTGAGGGATCCTAGTGGGTCCTGAAATACGA
Organism: uncultured Acetobacteraceae bacterium; assembly: GCA_964236415.1. GTDB lineage: Bacteria > Pseudomonadota > Alphaproteobacteria > Acetobacterales > Acetobacteraceae > CAHJXG01. The sequence goes on from CAXSEX010000003.1 coordinate 8,992, forward strand.
ACTGGACCCTGCGGGCAAAAGACTTCCGATCCGTTCTGATCCATTCGGAGCGGTCCCGCCCGTCGATCAGCACCCGACCCGCAGTCTCGCGCTGCAGGCCCACCATGGTGCGGGCGAGGGTGGTCTTGCCGCAGCCCGATTCACCGACGATGCCGTGGAAAACGCCATTGGGAATGATCAGGTCGACCCCATCGACCGCCCGGACGGGATGACGTCCAGGGCCGTGGAAATGCACGCGAAGGTCTCTCACCTCGATCGCGGGACAGTCAGGCATCGACGTCCTCCGACAAGCGGCGCGTCGCGACTGCACAGGCCACGCGATGCGGGTCGAGCGCAGCGGACACCCCGGCGAGCACGGGACGGCGCAGGCGACATGATGGTTCGACGTCGGGACAGCGTTCGGCGAACTGACATCCTGGCGCAATGACGGTCTGGCTGGGCGGCACGCCCGGGATCTCGCGGATCGGCTCTCCAACGGGCCGGCGCAGGTCCGGAACCGACGCGAGCAGGCCGCGCGTATAGGGGTGGACGGGACGGGTCAGCACATCGAGCACTGTCCCTTCCTCCGCGACACGGCCCGCGTAAAGGACCACGACGCGGTCTGCGACCGATGCCACGACCCCGATGTCGTGGGTGATCATGACGACGGCGATGCCGTCCTCACGCTGAATTTGCCGGATGAGTCCGAGAATCTGTGCCTGGACCGTGGCGTCGAGCGCTGTCGTCGGTTCGTCGGCAATCAGGACCTTCGGCCGGCCGACCAACGCCAGGGCGATCATCACCCTCTGGAGCATGCCGCCCGACATCTCATGCGGGTAGCGCCAATAGCGGTCTTCTGGGTCGGGGATGCCAGTTCGGCGCAGGAGCGACACGGCTTCCGCCTGGGCGGCGCTCCGCGACAATCCCGCCAGGCGGTGCGCCTGCAGCGCGAGCTGCGGGCCAACCCGACGCATCGGATTCAATGCGCTCATCGGATCTTGGAAAATGACGCCGAACTGCCGCCCCCTCGCGCGGGACAGGTCGCGGGGTGGCATGCCCAGAAGCTCCCGCCCGCCGGCGTTGGCGGAACCCCGGACGTCGATTGCGATGCCTTCCGGCAAGAGGCCGAGAGGCCCCAAGGTCAGCACGGTCTTGCCGGACCCACTCTCGCCGACCACGGCCAGCGTCTCGCCGGGATATAGGTCGAGCGACACGCCGTCCACGGCACGGACCGTCGCACTCGGTGCGTAGAGGTCAACCACGAGGTCGCGCAGGGTATAGACGGCAGATGTGGGCGTCATGCTCCCGGCGCTTCGTTCTCGATAAGGTCGCGCGCCGCTTCCTGCACGAGCCGTTCGCGCCGCCGATGGCGCAGGGTTCGTCCCCGCACGGCACGGGTGACCTTCTGCAAGGCAAACGCTTCGCCGAGCAGGTTGAAGCTGACGACGACCAGGGTCAGGGCACCCCCTGGCAGGAGGACGAGGCGGGGGGCTTCCCCGATGTAGCTCATGCCGTCCACGAGCAGCTGGCCCCATTCCCGCGTCGGCGGCTCTACGCCGAGACCGAGGAAGCTCAAGGTAGCAATGGCGAGGACGAGGGCGCCCGCATCGGCGCTGGCGTAGACCACGACGAGCGCCAGCACATGGGGCAAGAGGTGGCGGGCGAAGATCCAGAGGTGGCCGGCCCCCATGATGCGTGCCGCTTCGACATGGGGTTGTTGCAGTTCGGACGCGACGACGGCCCGGCTCATGCGGGCATAGTTCGCCCACCATGCCAGCGTCAGCGCGGCGATCATCGCCCAGTAGCTTGGGCCGAAGACGCCGATCAGCGCCAAGGCAATGACAAGGCTCGGCAAAGCAAGGACGACGTCGATGACGCTGATCAGCGCAAGCTCGACCTTGCCGCCGACGTAGCCTGCGAACGAGCCGATCACGACACCGATGAGCAGCGCTGCGACCAGGACGACCGACATGGCGACCAGTGAAACGCGGGCGCCTCCGATCAAGCGGCTGAGCATGTCGCGGCCGAGGTCATCGGTGCCGAGCCAATGGCCGAGGCTCGGCCCGGCAAGCACTGCGGAATAGTCCTGCAACGCCGGGTCGTAGGGCATGATCACGGGAGAGAGAACCGCGACGGCGGCGAAGGCCGTCACCGGTGCCACCACAGTCCATGGCACACCCGCGAGTTGGGCCAGGGTTCGCGACATCCTCAGCCTCGCCCGGTCCGGCGGATGCGGGGATCGACCGCAAGGCACAGCATGTCGATCAAGGCATTGGTCAAGACGAAGAAGACGATGAAGACGAGCAGCACGGCCTGCATCGACACGAAATCGCGGAAGCGGACGGCCTCGATGAAGAACGCCCCGATGCCGCGTTGCGCGAAGACGGTTTCGACGACGACCGAGCCGATGGTCATCAGCGTGAACTGGGCTCCGAATGCGGTCAGGTAGGGGACCGCGATGTTCGGCAGCGCCTCTCGCAGGAGCACGCCCGTGCGGGTGAAGCCCATGGCGAAGCCGGTGGTGGCGAAAGGGCGCGACATGATCTCCTGGAGGTTCACGCGCACGACCCTGCTCAGGACGCAGGCAGGGAAGAGCGCGATCGTGGCGCACGGTAGGATCCAGGCCCTCATCCCGACGGCTCCGAAGGCGGGAAGCCAGCGGAGCTTGACAGAGAAGACGATGACGAGAGTTGCCGCGACGAAGAAGTTCGGCGTCGAGGCGCCGACGAGCGAGGCGGCGTGCAGCGCCCGGTCCGTCAAGCCGCCGTCGCTTATCGCGCCGGCGACGCCGAGGGCGAGAGACAGGGCGAGGACGATTGCGCCCCCTCCAAGAAGCAGCACTGCCGTGACCGGCAGGCGCGCCGCGAACTCGGCGGCGATGGGCTTGCCGGTTCGCAACGACACGCCGAGGTTGCCCGTCGCCGCGCCCTCCAGCCATCACAGGTAACGGACCGGGAGCGGGTGGTTCAGGCCCAGGCTGTCGGCGATCCGGGCGATCATCGCGGCGTCGGCTCCGGGCCCCGCGGTCCGCTCGGCGATGAGCGCCGCGACGTTCCCGGGCGCCGCCGCAACGAGGGCGAAGGTGAGCGCGGAGGCCGCCACGATCAGGAGCGCAGCGAAACCTAGACGCCGCGCCACCATTGTCAGCATGGACCCATCCCGCTTGCCGGCATCGACCTCAAGCGGAGACCGTTATGCCTTGGAAGGGCAGGTCGTAGTCGGTCGCCGGCAGGGCAAAGTCGCGCACGCGAGCGCCATGCGCCCAAATACGTTGGGGCACGACGAGCGGGCAGATCGCGCGATTGTCATCGAGCCAATCGTAAAGCACCTGCATCTTCTTGTCGCGGTCCTGCCCGCTCGCCGTGAGGGCGCCCAGCACGAGCGGATCGAGCGTCTGCGAGACGTAGATCTTGCCGTCCGGCCCGCTGTCGACCGATGACATGAAGGAATTGCCCAGCGTGCCATGCGGGTCGTAGGGCGCGCCATAGGTCGTGAAGAAGGTGAGGTCGTACTGGAACGCCGGACGGCGCTCATGCATCGTGGCGTTGTCAACTGACGAGATGCCCACCTTGAAGCCGATCTCGGTCAGTTGACCCTGTACCATCTCAGCAATGCGGCGCGAGCCTGGCAACGCTTCCTCGGAGACGAGGATGTCGATCGCGAGGGTCTTGCCGTTCTTCGTCCAGCCAGCGCCGGCCACACTCCACCCAGCACCCGACAGGAGAGCTTTGGCCGCGGCCACGTCGCGTTTGGGAACGGGGTGTCGCGCGCCGGATTGCGGGATGATGGCAGGAAAGAGATCGGCCGCCGGGTCGGCATAACCCTCGAACAAGATACCCGCGACGGCGGCCCGCTCGATCCCGAGATAGATCGCCTGGCGGACGGCCTTCTCGGCCACCATCGTTGATTTTGGGGAGTAGCCGAGCAGCATGGTCGCTGTGCCCGGCTCGTTCACCACTGCCACGCCTTGGCTTTTCAACGCCTTGGCGCGGCGAGGCGACAGCGGCGCGACCCAGTCGCCGCCGATAACGTCGAGGTCGCCTGAGCGGAGGCCGTTGGCTCGGGCGAGTTCGTCGGGGACGACTTTCATTTCCAGCCGGGCGAGCTTGGGCTTCTCACCCCAGTAGGCGTCGTTGCGCTCCAGTGTCAGGCCGGAAGCGTCGTTGGAGACGACCTTCCATGGGCCGGTGCCAACCGGGGCGGTCTGGGCACCCTTCGCGTCAACCGCTTTGGGAGAGATGAAGCGCACAGGCCGCACGACGGTCATTTCCAGCAGTGCGGCCGGGACTGGCCGTTTCAGCTTTACGGCGATCTTGTATGGACCGTCGACGACCAAGCCGTCGTAGGCGTCGGAGACGCCAATCCAAGAGAAATCAGGCTTTCCTATCCAGCGCTTCAGGTTGAATGCTGCGGCGTCGGCGTCGAAGGGCGTTCCGTCGCTGAAAATCACGCCCTGGCGGAGTGTGAAGGCAATCGAGAGCGCATCAGGTGCTACGGTCCAAGCCTCGGCCAGCGCGGGTTGCGGCGCTCCACACGGGCCATAGCGAATCAGGGGGTCGAAGATCGCCGTGTAACTACTGAGGCTTGAGACGTTGGTCAGGAGGTCGAGATCACCGACTTCCGCCGCAATCGCAATTCTTAGAATGCCGCCATTTTGCGCTAAGGCACGATGCGACAAGGGGGCCAACAGGGCAAACCCCGCCGTACCGGTCACGAAGCTGCGACGGTCCAAGGTGATCATGCCGTGCGGTCCTAGCTGGAAGGGACCTCACTTTAGCTTGGCATGTTACAGCACAATAGCGCAGATCGTGCCAATCTGCGCTTGGATCGTGCGCATTGATCTGAACGGGGCTTCAGCAGGGATGTCGGTTTCAGAAGACGATTGCGGTGCTGACCCGAAGACCTCGGCAGCAGGCGTCACCGCTCGACGCCAAGCACCGCACCAGGCTCCACCTCCCGCCCGTCGTGCTTGAAGCGCACGCGCCGCACTTCAGCGCCATGGAACGCTTGCAGGCTGGCCGGGGTCAGCACGGTGTCCGGCAGAATGCGAAATCCCGACAGACTGAAGCGCCGCATCCTGTGCAGAGCCAGCGTGTCGAAGCTTTGTTCGCGCACCCTGACCTGACCACCCAGCGAGACCGTGACGCCAGGAAGCTGCGCAAGCGACTGGGCAAGAGAGCGGTTGTCGCCGCCCGGCTGATTGGCCAGCCCCTGGCGATCCAGGTCGTAGGTGGTCGCTCCGAGCGGAGGCGTGATGCCGTCGCGGGCGTTGTCAAGACGCTGGCTGGCGGCGACGTGATCCGGCTGCGCGGCGCACCCGGCAAGGACGGCAGCCACAACCAAGGCCTGGACGACAGCCACGAGGCGGCCGAGCAGATCGCCTTTGCCGACGTGATCCTGCTCAACAAGGCCGACCTGGTGCCCACGACGAACTGGCGGCGCTGGAAGCGCGGCTGCGGGCGATCAACCCGACCGCCGTGATCCACCATACCGAACGCTGCGTGATCGCGCCGCATGAGATCCTGGACCGGCGCGCCTTCGACCTCGACCGCATCCTGGCCATCGAGCCCGGCTTTCTGGGCGAGGACACCCACGAGCACGACGACGCCGTGACCAGCGTGGCGTTGCGCGAGACGCGGCCCATCGACGGGACCAAGTTCAACCAGTGGATCGGCACGCTGTTGCGCGAGAAGGGACAGTCGATCTTGCGCTCCAAGGGCATCCTCAACATCAAGGGCAAGCCCGACCGCCTCGTCTTCCAGGGCGTTCACATGCTGATCGACGGCGGCCCCGGCAAGCCTTGGGCGGACGGCGAGACGCGGGACTCCAAGCTGGTGTTCATCGGGCGCGACCTCGACACGATGGACCTGCAGGCCGGCTTCGCGGCCTGACCGGGCCAGGGTCGTGCCGCAAGCCCTGCCGCTGGCCGCCGAGCCGCGCATCCGGGTGCCGCCAGGCAAGCAGACCGGGTTCGACGCCGGGGTGGTCGGCGCCGTGTTCTCCGACGCCGGCCTGCTGGCGGCCAGCCTCGGCGGTGGACCGCGACGCTGGGCCAGGTGCCGAGCCGGCTGGAATGGCGCGGCTCGCACATCGGCGTGTCCTGGAGTCCGGACGGCACCCACGTGATGACGGCGATGCAGGAATGCGGGCTGCACGGCTGGCGCGTTTCGGACGGCAAGGACATGGCCGTGAGCGGATACGCGGCCAAGGTGCGGTCGATGGACTGGCTGGCCAAGCCGCCGGTGCTTGCGACATCCGGGGCCGAATGCGTGATCGGCTGGCCGTTTGCCGGGTCGGGACCGCGGGGCAAGCCTCCGCTGGAGATCGGGCTGGGCATCGGCCGGCTCGTCACGCAGGCCGGGGTGGACGATGGCGCCGCCGCAGTGTGCGAACTGGCGGCCGGCGGGGGCCGGGCCGTGCGGGTGCGCCCGGCAGGCGGCGGGCGGGTTTCGGCCCTGGCCTGGTCGCGCGACGGCGCGCGGCTCGCCACGGGAACCGACGCCGGGACGCTTTCGGTGTTCGACCTTTCAAGCTGACAAACCCTGATCTGCCGCGAGTGCGGCACCGTGGTCGAGGCGGAGGACGAGCGGATCGCCCAGGCCACCGGGGACCTGGGCGAGCGCCACGGCTTCCGGCTCGGTCACCGCACGGCGGAGCTGACCGGGGTGTGCGGCGCCTGCCGGACCGACGACCCGGGCCAGCCGGGCGCCGAGGTGGTGCGCTGGTCCTGACCGGACGGCTCGGCAGCCCGGCCGGTTCGCGGGCCGTTCAGCCGTGGCAGGTGCAGCCGGCGTGGTTGGGCCTCACCCAACATCGCTGCTACCAGCCGCAAAGTAAGCGCGCTGCCTGAGCCGGGCGGCTACGTCGCCTGCTTATGCGTCCCGAGCACGCGGTAGACGCTGGCGCGGCCGATGCCAAGGCGACGCGCGATGGCAGCAGGTCCGAGTTTCTCCTCGTCGCGCAGGTGCCGCAGCTCAATTGGATCGATCGTAGGTTTGCGGCCCTTGTGAATACCACGGTCTTTCGTGGTCTTGATGCCTTCGAGCTGGCACTCGCGGCGCAGGTTGGTCTCGAACTCGTCGAACACGCCCAGCATGTTGAGGAACGCCTTGCCAGCTGCCGTGCCGGTGTCCACGGGCTGCTCAGTCGCGCGGAGGGCCACGCCCTTCGCTTTCAGCTCGTGCACGATATCCTGCAGGTCTTTCATGGACCGGGCGAGCCGGTTGATGCGGGTGACGACCAGCGTGTCGCCGGGCTGCACGAAATCGAGCAGCACCTGCAGCTCGGACCGGCCGTTGCGGCGCGTGCCGCTGGCCTTCTCGGCACGGATCACCTTGCAGCCTGCTGCCTTGAGGGCAGCACGCTGGATGCCGAGGTCCTGGTCGAGGGTGCTGACGCGAGCGTAACCGTAGAGGGGCATGCGAAGAGGCGCTCTGTCTCGCTAGGGTTTAGACCCGCTCACGCTACCGTCTCGGAAAGCTGAAACAATCCATGCGAGACGCGGAAAGTGTCTCGCGCGGATGCCTTGCCGAGATAGACCCCACAATGACATTTCGATGATACAAATATAGTCGTTGACAACGTCGTCCAGCTCTCTGACCTTCGATCACACTCGAAAGGTCGGAGGCTGCCTTGGACACCAATCACACCGTCGAGGCCTTGGCCGCCCTGGCGCATGAGTGCCGGCTGGCGATCTACCGGATGCTGGTCGAGCACGGGCCGGACGGTCTGCCGGCAGGCGTCATCGCCGGGCGCCTGGGCCTGCCGCCGTCATCGCTGACCTTCCACCTGCAGCACCTGCTGCGTGCTGAACTGGTCACCCAACGGCGCCTCAGCCGTCAGCTCATCTACGCCGCCGACTTCATAGCCATGAACAGCCTGGTCGCCTACCTGACCGAGAACTGCTGCGGCCGGGGCGGGACAGGCGGGGTGTGCGACCCTGCAGCCGGCACTGCCACGATCGCCTGCAAACCTGCTGCCGCCTGACGGAGGACACGCCGTGCACCGCCCGCCCTACGAAGTCCTGTTCTTCTGCACCGGCAATTCGGCCCGGTCCATCCTGGCCGAGCGGCTGCTGGAGCACCATGGCGCCGGACGTTTCCACGCCCACAGTGCCGGCTCATTTCCGCGCGGGCAGGTCCACCCGCTCGCGCTGCAACTGCTGGCCGAGCAGGGGCTGCCCACGGCAGGGCTGCGCAGCAAGCCATGGCACGAGTTCGCCGCTCCGGGCGCACCGGCGCTGGATTTCGTGTTCACTGTCTGCGACCAGGCCGCAGGCGAGGCCTGTCCCGCCTGGCCCGGCCAGCCAGTCACGGCACATTGGGGTTTGCCCGACCCGGCCGCGGAGCAAGGGAGCGACGCACAACGCATGCTGGCATTCCGCGAGGCGTTCCAGGCGTTGGAGCGGCGCGTCCGGCTGCTCGTCAGCCTGCCGTTTGCCGGGCTGGACCGCATGGCGCTGACCCGCCGCGTCGAGGAGATCGGCCGCGTGCGCCCCGACGCCGCCGAGGGGATCGCCTCGTGACCGTCACCATCTGGCACAACCCGGCCTGCGGCACGTCGCGCAACACGCTGGGCCTGATCCGCAACTCTGGCGAAGAGCCCGTGGTGGTGGAATACCTCCGCACGCCGCCCACCCGCGGTGGGCTGGCTGCGGCGATCCGGGCCGCCGGCCTGTCCGTGCGCGAGGCGCTGCGCCGCAAGGGCACGCCCTACGATGATCTCGGCCTGGATGATCCCGCCCTATCTGACGACGCGCTGCTCGATGCCATGCTGGCGCATCCAATCCTCATCAACCGCCCTTTCGTGTTCACGGAACAGGGCGTGCGGCTGTGCCGGCCGTCCGAGCTGGTGCTGGACATGCTGCCCCCGCAGCGGGGCGCGTTCATCAAGGAGGACGGCGAACCGGTGACGGACGCCGAGGGGCGGCGTACTACGAGAGGAGAAGCCGCATGAGCGCCACAAAACCGGCTGCAATCGCGCTTCCGGCGTTCCGGCCGGCGATGAGCCTCTTCGAGCGGTTCCTGACGGTGTGGGTGTTGCTTTGCATCGCGGCTGGCATCCTGCTCGGCCAGCTCGCGCCTGGGGTGTTCCACGCGATCGGCAGCGCGACGGTGGCCCAGGTCAACCTGCCGGTCGCCGCGCTGATCTGGCTGATGATCGTGCCGATGCTGCTCAAGATCGACCTCGGCAGCCTGCGCCAGGTCGGCACGCACTGGCGCGGCATCCTCGCCACCGTGGGGGTGAACTGGCTGGTCAAGCCGTTCAGCATGGCCCTGCTCGGCTGGTTGTTCGTGGGTTGGCTGTTCCGGCCGTGGCTGCCGGCGAGCCAGGTGGACAGCTACATCGCAGGCCTGATCCTGCTCGCGGCGGCGCCGTGCACCGCCATGGTGTTCGTCTGGTCCAACCTGCTTAACGGCGAGCCGAACTTCACGCTCAGCCAGGTGGCGCTGAACGATCTCATCATGGTGGTCGCCTTCGCGCCGATCGTCGCCCTGCTGCTCGGCCTGTCCAGCATCACCGTGCCCTGGGACACGCTGCTGCTCTCCGTCGTGCTCTACATCGTCGTGCCGGTCATCGTGGCGCAGCTCTGGCGCGCGGCGCTGTTGCGCTCAGGCGGTGAGCCGGCCCCCAAGCGCACGTTGGCGACGCTAGGGCCGGTGTCGCTCTGCGCCCTGTTGCTGACGCTGGTGCTGCTGTTCGGCCTGCAAGGCGAGCAGATCGTGCGCCAGCCCGTGGTCATCCTGCTGCTGGCCGTGCCGATCCTGATCCAGGTCTATTTCAACGCCGGCCTGGCCTACTGGCTCAACCGCCGGCTCGGCTCGGCGTGGTGCGTCGCCGGGCCGTCAGCGCTGATCGGCGCCAGCAACTTCTTCGAGCTGGCGGTCGCTGCCGCCATCGCGCTGTTCGGCTTCCAGTCCGGTGCAGCGCTCGCCACCGTGGTCGGCGTGCTGGTCGAGGTGCCGGTCATGCTCTCCGTCGTGCACATCGTCCGGGCAAGCCGGGGCTGGTACGAGCGGGGCATAGCCTGATGGTGGGCCTGGACACCGCCGTCCCGGTC
>CAXSEX010000003.1:19130-33434 GCA_964236415.1 uncultured Acetobacteraceae bacterium
GCTGGTACGAGCGGGGCATAGCCTGATGGTGGGCCTGGACACCGCCGTCCCGGTCCTGCTGGCAACAAACGATTGGCCGCGCCTGCACGCGGCCCTGGACGCGGCTGGGTTACCCAGCGGCGACCTGCTCTTGCCTGGCCGGCGCTTCTTTCGCTTGGGACTGGAGGGCGAGGCGGCCTGCTACGGCGGGCTGGAAGGCGACGGGCCAGAGATGTTGCTGCGTTCCGTCGTGGTGCCCTCGTCTGCACGGGGCCGCGGCGCTGGGCGGGTGATCGTGCGGGCGCTGGAAGCCGAAGCGGTCCGGCTCGGCGCGGTCCGGCTGCATCTGCTGACCACGACGGCTGCCGCCTTCTTCCAGAGCCTTGGCTACCGTTCTGCCGAGCGCGCCGCGGCGCCGCCGGCCATCGCCGCCACGGCACAGTTCACATCCCTCTGCCCGGGCAGCGCCGCTTACCGGGTGAAGCCCATCGGGCCGGGCGCGACGGAGGAGGCCTAGATGGACATAGGGCATGATCCTGCTTCCGCGCCGGGTGGCGCGATGCCGGCGCTGCGGCGCGAGCTGCTGGAGCCACCTGACCTGGCGCGGCTGGAGCCGGCGCATCGGGCAGACCATCCGCCGCGTATCCTGCTGCTGTATGGGTCCTTGCGCGAGCGGTCCTACTCGCGCCTGCTGATCGAGGAGGCGGCCCAGCTGCTCCAGATCCTCGGTGCCGAAATACGCATCTTCGACCCGCGCGAGCTGCCGGTCGTGGGCAGCGTCGGCCCGGATCACCGCAAGGTGCAGGAGTTGCGCGACCTTTCGCTGTGGTCTGAGGGCCAGGTCTGGTGCAGCCCGGAGATGCATGGCGCCATCACGGGCGTGTTCAAGAACCAGATCGACTGGTTGCCGCTGGAGTTGGGCGGCGCGCGCCCGACCCAGGGACGCACGCTCGCGGTCATGCAGGTCAGCGGCGGCTCGCAGAGCTTCAACGCTGTCAACACCCTGCGCCTGCTCGGACGCTGGATGCGCATGGTCACCATCCCGAACCAGTCGAGCATCCCCAAGGCCTACGAGCAGTTCGACGACGCCGGGCGGCTGCGGCCGGGGCCGCTGTATGACCGCGTGGTGGACGTGATGGAGGAACTGGTGCGCTTCACCTGGCTGTTGCGCGACCGGGCGGACTACCTGGTGGACCGCTACAGCGAGCGGATCGCCGCCGGCACTCTGGCGAAGGATATGTGACGCGCCCAGCTGGCCAGCCTGCGCTTCGGACCATGCCGAATTACATCAACACATTTAAATTATTCGATATAACATCTCCATGGACGAACAAGCCCTCTTTGCAGACGCCGAGGCCTTCAAGGCGCTTGGCGACCCTATCCGCCTTCGCATCATGCAGTTCCTGCTCGACCAGAGCGCGGTGTGCTGCGCCGTGCCGGGCCAGGTCTGCGCCTGCGACATCATCGCCCTGCTCGGCCTGAGCCAGCCCGCGGTCAGCCATCACATGCGCCTGCTGACCGCAGCCGGCCTGGTCACTGCCACCAAGTCCGGGCGCTGGATGCACTACAGCGCCGACCCAGCCCGCTTCGCCGCCCTCGCCGCCCGGCTGCAGGCTGTGGCGGATGCGGCCCGCCCGCAACGCCGGGCTGCCTGACCGTTCCTTCAATTCGGAGACGTGCCATGCCTGACGGTTCACTCACCCACTTGCCTGTCCTGCCTGTTGCGGTCATCGGCGGCGGCCCGGTGGGGCTGGCCGCAGCTGCCCACCTGCGCGCCCGCGGCCTCATGCCCGTCGTGCTGGAAGCCGGGCCGGACGCCGGCTCCGCCGTGCGTGCCTGGGGGCACGTCCACATGTTCTCCCCCTGGCGCTTCAACGTGGACACCGCCGCCCGGATGCTGCTGGAAGCCAAGGGTTGGACGGCGCCGGATCCCGAAGTCTATCCGACTGGGACAGAGCTGGCCGACCGACATTTGGCGCCGCTTGCCAACACCCTGGGCAACGTGGTGCGGGCCGGCGCCCGCGTTGTCGGCGTGTCCCGCCGGCACCATGACCTGATGCGCGACGCCGGGCGGGGGGGGGCGCACCGTTCGTGCTGCATGTGGCTGGCCCAGATGGCGCGGTCGAGGAGGTCGGGGCCGCTGCGGTAATCGACTGCTCCGGCACCTGGGCCTCGCCCAACCCGGCCGGCCCGCATGGCGAGGCGGAGCTGCGGCACCCGGAACCTGGCTTCTACATCGCCGGCATGAAGAGCCATGGCCGCGCGCCGACGTTCCTGCTCGCGACCGGGCACGAGCAGGTGCGCTCCATCGCAGCGGCGCTCGCCGGGGATTGGGAAGCGGCGCGCGACGTGCAGCTCGACCTGCCGGAAACCGGCGTGTGCTCCAGGCCGGGACCGACAGCAATCACTGCCAAGGCGTGCTGCACGCCCACGACGCCGCAAGGTGTGTGCTGCGAGGCAAAGCCGGAGCTGGCGGCCGATGCGCCGTGCTGCGGCCCGGCCCCCGCCCGCGCCTCCGGCTGCTGTGGGTGAGCCGATCCGTCGTCGTCCTGGCGCTCGGTGCGACGCAGACGCTGGCCTGGGCCAGTAGCTACTACCTGGTTGCCATCTTGGCCGATCCTGTCAGCCGCGAGATGGGCATCTCCGCGACGGCCGTGTTCGCGGCCTTCTCGGCGGCGCTGCTGCTCTCGGCTGCCCTCGGCCCCGCGGTGGGTCGGGCCATCGACCGCCGCGGCGGGCGTGGCGCACTGTGCCTGTCCAACCTGGTGTTCGCCGCCGGCCTGGCGTTGTTGGCCGCCGCACACGGGCCGGTGCTGCTGACCGTGGCTTGGCTGGTGCTGGGCGCAGGCATGGCGCTCGGCCTTTACGACAGCGCCTTCGCGACCTTGGCCGGGCTGTATGGACACGATGCACGCGGCGCCATCACCGGCATCACCCTGATTGCCGGATTTGCCAGCACGGTCGGCTGGCCGCTCACGGCGTTCCCTGACGGAGCCGTGGGCTGGCGTGGCGCCTGCCTGGCCTGGGCCGGGCTGCACTTGCTGGCAGGCCTGCCGCTCAACCGCTTCCTCGTCCCGCCTGCTCCGCCACCTCCACCCAAGGATGCCGCGGCATCGGCTGTTAACGAAGAAGAGGCACCGCGAGGTGCCATGGCACTGCTGGCTTTCGTGTTCGCCGCGACATGGGTGGTCAGCACTGGGATGGCCGCGCATCTGCCGCGGCTGCTGCAGGCGGCGGGCGCGAGCGCATCGGGCGCCATTGCCGCCGCTGCCCTGGTGGGACCGGCGCAGGTGGCTGCGCGCCTGGTCGAGTTCGGCCTGATGCGCAGGGCGCACCCGCTCGCCTCGGCCCGGATCGCGACGGTGCTGCACCCGGTCGGCGCCGTGGCGCTGGTGCTGTTCGGTGGCCCGGCGGCCGCGGTGTTCACCGTGCTGCATGGGGCCGGCAACGGATTGCTGACCAATTCAGGTCAACTCCTGTTCCAAGGTGTCTGATCGCAGATGCCCAACCTTACTTTGCGGCTGGTGGCAGCGATGTTGGGCGAAGCCCAGATCGTCGCGGCGGCGCTGACCAGCAAGGACGTCGACGACGCTTCCCAAGTGGGTCCCTTGCTCGACCAGGTGGCAGCCTCGGTCGCGTCGTTCACCGCTGACGGCGCCTACGACCAGGACAGCGTGTCCGCCGCGGTCGCGACGCGTCACCCCGCGGCCACCATCATTATGTCGTCGCATTCCACGGCCGTGCCGGGCGAAACGGCCGATACAGCGCCCACGCAGCGGGACCGCCATTTACAGTTCGTCGAACCGGGAGGTTCGCCGGACATCACCAAGCACGGTTGAGCGGCCTGGCAAGAGGCATCCGGCCACACCATCCGCGCCCGGGCCGAGGCGACCATCGGCCGGTTCAAGCAGGGGGTCGGCGACGGGCTGCGCTCGCGCACGGATCCGCGTCGGGCGACCAAGGTGCGCATCGCCGTCCACGCGCTCAACCGCATGCTGGAGTTCGGACGCCCGATTTCCGTCCGCACCGCCTGATCACAAACGGGGCAGGGGCAACTGCGCCCGCATCCCTGATCCGTACAACACGGCCGCCGGTGGAGGCGGTGTGGCGCTGGTTGCGCGAGGACGTCACTTACCACCATTGCCACGCCACCGCAGATGACCTGACCCGGCGCGTCGCCGCCTTCGAGGCGCAGGTCAACCAGGACCCTTGCGCTGCCGCCAACCGCCTCTGGGTCAAGGATCACCTTAATCCTGACAAGAAGAAGCCACGGTTCTCAAGCCAGACGCGGTTTAGAACAGCAACAGCCGATTCATTCACCCACGCTCCTGAGAACGCGCCTACTTTGCAAACGACACCATCCGCTTGCAGGCTTGCAGCAGAACCAGCGCATCCGTCGCGAACACCAGTCCCTGTACCCCACGCGCCACCAGGCTGCGGCTGTACTCCCGTTCCTGCCGGTCGCTGATCGTCGTCACCACCGCCTTGCCGTGCTGCCGGCACAGTGCAGTCACCCGATCGAGGGCTGCCGACATCGCAGGGTCGTTGAAATCCGCCCCTGGCACGCCGACGGAGACCGACAGGTCATAGGGGCCGATGAAGAACCCATCGACACCAGGCAGCGCCGCCATGGCCTCGAACTCGTCCAGTCCCTTCTGGTCCTCCACCAAAGGCAGCACCATCGTCGTCCGGTTCGCCCGGTCTGCATAGGCGCGCCAATCGTCCGGCCAGTACTTCGTGGCCCGAACGATGGGGCAAGACCCGCGCTCTCCCTCCGGCGGGTAGCGCATGGCGCGCACGAGCGCCTGGCAGCTTGCCAGGTTGCCATGCGGGATCACGATCCCCGCCACGTCCAGGTTCATCACCCGCTTGATCAGCCCGGCATCCACCTCCGGTACCCGCACCAGCGGGGCGATGCCCGACGCGTCGGCCGCCCGGATCAGGTGGGCCAGCCGGTCCATGTCCATCGGGTTGTGTTCCATATCGATCATGACGAAGTCGATGCCTGCCGCCGCCATGATCTCGATCACCATCGGCGTGCCCAGGAACCCGATCATCCCCAGCACCGTGTCGCCGCGCGTGAACCGCGCCTTCAGGTCGATGCCCATGGCTCAGGCCACCTTCATCTTCAGCATCGCCCGCGCTTCGGCCGGCGTGGCTACCGGTCGTCCCATGTCGCGGGACATCGCCGCACACTTCGCCACCAGGTCGGCGTTGGACGGACAGCCCAGCTCCGGATATTGATGGTCCCCTAACCCCGGCGCGACGTGCCCGCCATGCGCGATCGCCGCCGCGGCGACCAGGAAGATGTTGGCGTGCTTGGTGCACACCGCCCACTGGATCCGGTCCCCTTCCGGCTCGGCATGATAGAACGCCGCCAGCCCATCCGGCGTCGCCTCGTGCCCGGCGATCCGCCCGCCGCCGCAGAGCGGGATAATGGCGAGCGCCGGGTCGTCCAGCAGCCCCATGTTCAGGAACACTTCCGCGGTCCGCATGAACGACACGGTCCAGATTCCCAGGCTTGGCTTCACTCCCAGGCCGCGCATCACCTTGGCGAAGTGCATGCAGCTTTCGATGCTGTTGGCATAGACCTTGTCCGTGCTCTCGAACTGTCCGGTCCCGGCGTTGAACCGGTCCATGTTCGTGCTGCCGATGTCCACTGTCGCTATGTCCGGCAGCGACGCCTGCACGTGCTTCAGCCGGTGGTCGGCATCGCCGGGATTGTCGACGTTGCCCAGCGTGGTGTGGATCAGCACATCGCAACGCTCGCGGATCTTGCGGGTGATCTCGGCATACAGCTCCGGGCTGTTGCTCTTCTCCCCGTTCGGCCCGCGCGCGTGCACGTGCACGATGCTGGCTCCGGCCGCGTGGCACTGCGCCGCGTCCTCGGCGATCTCGTCAGTGGTGTAGGGGATCTTGTGATTGGCGTCCCGCCGTTCCCACTCGTTCAGGCGAACGTTGATGATCAGCTTCTTGTCCATGGCCGGCCTCCCTGATTTTCAGTGATCGTCTACATATTCCGCGTAGATTGCCAAGACGCACACGTCGGCGCAGAATAAGATTGGGAAATCGTCTACAATGGCGGAGACAATGAGCCGCACTCTGTTCGACCGGATCTGGGACAGCCACGTCGTCGGCCGCAGGCTCGACGGCCGCACCCTCGTCTACATGGACCGCCACGTCATCCACGACCTGCACGCGCCGCACGCCTTCCGCATGCTGGAGGCCACCGGTCGTGCCGTGCGCCGGCCGGACCTCACCGTTGCCGTGACGGACCACATGGTCTCCACCCTCGCCACCCGCGGCCGCGACACCAACCCGGAGGCGCTGCCGTTTCTGCAGCAGATCGAGGCCGGCACGCGGCGCCACGGCATCCGCCTCTTCGGCCTCGACGACCCGGCGCAGGGCATCGTCCATGTGGTAGCCCCCGAACTCGGCATCGCCTTGCCCGGCGCCACCCTCGCCTGCCCGGACAGCCACGCCTGCACCGTCGGCGCTCTCGGCACGCTCGGCTTCGCCACGGGCACCACCGAGGTCGCCCACGTGCTCGCCACCCAGACCCTGGCCACCAAGCCCGCCAGGCAGATGCGTGTGACGCTGGAGGGCGCGCTGCAGCCGGGCGTCACCGCCAAGGACGTCATCCTGTTCCTCATCGGCCGCCTCGGCTCGGACGCCGCCAAGGGCCACGCCGTGGAATACGCCGGGTCCGTCATCCGCGCGATGCCGGTGGAAGGCCGCATGACCCTGTGCAACATGACCACCGAACTCGGCGGCCGCACTGCCCTCATCGCGCCGGACGATGCGGTGGCCACCTGGCTCCACGCCCGTCGATACGCCCCGCAGGGCGCCGAGTGGGACAACGCCGTCAGCAGCTGGGCCGACCTGCGTACTGATGGGGACGCCCGCTTCGACATCGACGTCACCGTGGACTGCACCACGCTGGAACCGCAGGTCACCTGGGGCATCGACCCCGCTCACGTTGTTGCCGTCGGCGGCCGTGTCCCGATGGATGGCCCGGCCCGCGCCATGGACTACATGGGCCTGCAGCCGGGCCAGCTCATGTCGGACCTGGCCGTGAACCGTGTGTTCATCGGCTCCTGCACCAACGGCCGCATCTCCGACCTCCGCGCCGCCGCCGCCATCGCCGCGGGCCGCCACGTCGCGCCGGGTGTGCAGGCCGCAATCGTGCCTGGTTCCAGCGCAGTGCGGCGGGAGGCCGAGGCCGAAGGCCTGGATCGCATCTTCACCGAGGCCGGGTTCGAGTGGCGGCAGTCCGGCTGCTCCATGTGCGCCGGCCTGAACGGCGAGAACGGCCTGCCCGGGGAGCGTGTCGTGTCCACCACCAACCGCAACTTCGCCAATCGCCAGGGCGTCGGCGTCCGCACCCACCTGGCCGGTCCCGAAGTCGCCGCCGCCGCCGCCGTCACCGGCCGCTTCACCGACCCGCGCCACCTGGTGACGGCGTGAGCTTCCCGCCCGTCACCGGCCTGGTGGCCGCGCTGGACCGCGACGACGTCGACAGCGACCAGATCCTGCCCGGCACCTACATGCGCGGCATCAACCCCGACTACGCTGCCGGCTTCTTCGGCCTGTGGCGTAAGGACCCCGATTTCGTGCTGAACCGCCCGGCGCTGCGCGGCACGCCCATCCTGCTCGCCGGCCGCAACTTTGGCTGTGGCAGCACCCGCGAACACGCCGCCTGGGCGGTCAAGGCGTTCGGCATCCGTGTCCTGCTGGCCGAAAGCTTCGCCGAAGTGTTCCGCGACAACTGCCTTAAGAATGGTGTGCTGGCCCAGCCTTTGCCGCACCCGGACCTGGATGTGATCCGCACCGCCCAGGGCCCGGTCACCATCGACCTTCAGCACCGGCGCATCACCGGTCCCGGCCTGGACCTAACGTTTGCCATCGCGGCGGAGGAGCGCACCGCGCTGCTCGAAGGCCTCGACGATATCGGCATGTCCCTGAAGCTCGACGACGCCATCACCGGCTTCGAATGCCGCGAACGAGGAGAGCGGCCATGGCTGCAACGAATGGTGCCGATCGCATGAGCTCTCCCGCTGCCTCCCTGGGCCGACGCCTCCGCGATCTCATCGCCCGCCCCGGCACCCTCGTGATGCCCGGCGCGCATGACGCCCTGTCCGCCCGGCTCATCCAGGCGCATGGCTTCGAGGCCGCCTTCGGCGGCGGCTCCGCCGCGACGTCCACCCTGCTCGGCGAGGCCGACTCCGGCCAGCTCAGCATGCGCGACTTCGCCGACCATTACGGCCGCCTGGTCGGCGCCGTCGAGATTCCCATGCTGATGGACGCCGATACCGGCTTCGGCGGGGTTCACAACGTCCGCCACGCCGTGCGGGCCTTCGAAGCCGCGGGCGCCGCCGGCCTGTTCATCGAGGACCAGGTGTTTCCCAAGCGCTGCGGCTACTTCGCCGGCAAGGCCGTGGTCGGGATCGAGGACATGCTCGCCAAGCTGAAAGCCGCACTCGACGCCCGCCGCAACCCGGACTTCATCATCTGCGGCCGCACGGACATCTTCGGCCTTGAAGGCGAGGACGCCGCCATCGAGCGCGCGCACCGCTTCGTGGACGCTGGGGTCGACATGACCTTCGTTCAGGGTGCCGACACCGTTGAAAGCCTCGCACGCGTCTGCCGCAACGTTCCCTGCCCCCAGCTCGCCAACGTCTCCCAGGCCAGCAGCGCCGTCCCGCTCACCGTCGCCGAGATCGAGTCCGCCGGTGCCGCCGCGGTGATCTTCCCCGTTGCCACCCTGCGCGCCGCCGTCCAAGCCGCGGACACCGTGCTCGCCGCCCTGCGCCGCGACGGCTCGCTGAAAGCGGTGCAGAACCAGCTTATGCCGTCCGACGCCTTCAACACCCTTTGCGGCTTCGAAGCGCAGCAGGCCCGGGAGGACGCCTACATCCGGGCGGCAAAGGCGATCGCCGACTAGGCTGCGGCGTCACGGCCGCATACGCCGGCCGGCCTCAGTGCCCCGGCACCGATGCCACCGGGGCGTCACGCCGACGCAAGCTCTTCACCGCCGGCCATAGCAAAGACGCGACCAGCAGCAGCAGCAGCACGCCCGCGGCCGGGCGTTCGATGAAGATGTGCGGGTCGCCGCCGCTCATCTGATAGGTGCGCATCATCGCGCCTTCCGTCAGCTTGGCCAGCAGCAGGCCCACGACGGCGGCGGACACGGGATACTCGAACCGCTGCAGCAGCCAGCCCAGCACCGCGAACACCGCCAGCGTCGCCGGCCCGGCCATGTTGCCGTTCAGCGCATAGGCGCCGATCACCGCCAGGGACAGCACGGTCGGGATGATCACCCGGAGCGGGATGCGAATCACGTAGGAAGCGGCGAAGGTGAAGGCGAGACCCACCGGGATCAGGAACAGGATCTGCGCCAGGTTGGACAGGATCACCGCATAGACCAGGTCCTTGTGGTCGTGCATGAACTGCGGGCCACCGGTGATGTTGTGCATGTCGAAGGCGACCAGCATGATCGCCGTCGCCCCGCCGGTCGGGATGCCCAGCGCCAGCAGCGTCGCGATGGATCCGCCTTCGGAGCTCGCGTTGCCGGCCTCTGCCGCGATCACGCCGCGCGGGTCCCCAGTGCCGAAGGCTTCCGGGTCCTTCGCCGTCCGCCGGGCCTCGGAATAGGACAGCAGGTTCGCCACCGCGTGCCCGCCCGGCAGCGTGCCGATCACCGCCCCGAGCAGGGAGCCGCGCAGCAACACCACGGGGTAGCGCAGCGTGTCGATCGCGGCGCGCACGATCCGCATCAGGCTCACCTTGCCGGCGTTCGGGTCGGCGGCGATGTAGTCGGACTTCACCAGCCCGAACAGCTCGGCCGCGGCGAACATGCCCACCACGGCCGGGATGGTCGGGATGCCGTCCAGCAGCGCCTCGATCCCCATGGTGCCGCGGATCGTGCCGCGGTCGCTGAACCCGATCGTCCCCAGCAGCAGCCCCAGCAGCCCGGCCAACAGGCCGCGCGACACGTAGCGCCCGCGCAGCCCCGCGATCATCGACAGGCCCCACAGCGCAACGATGCACATCTCCGCCGGCCCCAGCTTGATCGCCAGCTCGCCGATCGGCTGCACCAGGAACAGCAGGATGATGTAGGCCACGCCCTGCCCCACGACCGAGGCAGCGAGCGCATAGCCCAGCGCCTCCGCCTGCCTGCCCTGCTGCGCCATGGGAAAGCCGTCGAAGGTGGTGGCGACGGCGGCGGCCGAGCCCGGGATGTTGAGCAGGATTGCGGGGATCGCCACCCCGAACAGGCTGCCGGTGTACATCGCCGTCATGAACACCAGCGACTGCAGGAAGCTCATGTAGGGCAGCACCGGCAGGAACAGCGCGATGGCGATGGACGTGGTCAGCCCCGGGATGGCGTGGAACAGCAGCCCGATCAGCAGGCCCGGGAACACGATCAACCACGGCTCCCACGAGCCTGACAGCATGTGGACGGCGTCCATGAACGGGCCGAAATCGATCACGGCAGCAGCTCCAGCAGGGTCGGCACCGGCACCGTGACCATCTGCCGGAACGCATAGACCACAACCGCCCCGAACAGCAGCGGCAGCACGATCAGCATGGCCGGTCGCCGCTCCCCCAGCAGGGCCAGCGTGGCGGCCACGTAGAGCACCGTCGCCACGTCGAAGCCGATCACCCCCATCAGCGCGACATAGGCGATCAGCAGCGCCATCCCGCCGAAGATCCGTACGCCCATCAGCATCGAGAGCGGCGCCCGCGGCGCGGTGGCCGAGCCCGGATCAGGCACGACTTGGATCACGCTGCGCAGGATGATGAAGTACAGGATTACCGCCCCGATCACCGCCGGCTCGATCAGCAGCAGGTTCTCCAGGGTGTCGGACGCGGTGTAGGCGTCCAGGAAGTACCAGACGCAGAAGCCCACCATCGCGGTCAGGAACAGGAAGTGCGGCGCGTCGAAGACGACGGTGCGGTGCCCCGCCCTGAACTTCACGTGCTGGATCTCAACTCAGTGTTCCCATGTCACTTCAGGTCCGACTGGTATTTCTGCACCACGGCAAAGCTTTCCTTCACCTGTGCCGTCGACTTCTCCGGCCCGTACCACGTCGCCCCCATCGTGTTGTCCTTGAGGAACTTCGAGTATTCCGGCCCCTCCAGCGTCTTGCGATACATGTCGACCAGCTTCTGGTAGTCCTCGGGATGCTTCGTCTTGAACCCCGCCGGCGCCACCAGCCCGCGCAGCGACCCGGCGATGATCGGCATCGTCGCCTTGTACGGCTTCAGCGCGTCGTTGATCGCCGGCGCGTCCCAGGCCGGGTCGCGGTCGTCGCTGATGACGGCCAGCGGGCGCAGGAACTGCCGCACCGTCTCGCTTCCCTCGGAGTTCTCGATCGCGAAATCCACCTGGTTGCCCGCGAGCGCGGTCCGCACCCCGCCGCCGCTGTCGAAGGTCACCAGCCGCACCGCATTGTGCGGCAGGCCCAGCGTGTCCAGCAGCAGCGTGGTGCCAATCTGCCCCGAGGACCCGAACGTCGCCCCCGCCGTCAGCTTGCCCGGCTGCGCCTTGATCGCCTCCACCAAGTCGTCGAACGTCTGATACGGCCGGTCCTTGTTGGTCAGCACGACCGGCGTGTCGTTCCACTGGTTGTTGATGAAGGCGAAGCTGTCCAGCGTGTAGCGCGCATGGGTCAGCAGGATGTTGGTGCCCATGTAGGGCATCGGCGCCGTCGTCAGCAGGGTGTAGCCGTCGTCCGGCTGCGCCAGCGCCCAGGTGGTTCCAGTCTGCCCGCCGGCGCCGATGCGGTTGGTGACGATCACCGGCTGACCCAGCGCCGGGCCCAGGAACTGCGCGTAGCTGCGGGCCAGCCGGTCGGTCGCGCCGCCCACGCTGAACGGCGCCACCATCGTGATCGGCTTGCTGGGCCAGGTGCTGGCGGCCCGTGCGTGGCGTAACACGACGGGCGCGGCCAGCAGGCCTCCGACGACAGAACGGCGCAATGCCAGCATCTCCGGATCCTCCCTCAACGGCGTCTGCGCGCCTGTTCACTCGGCGCAGTATCGTCGGGACTGTCATGAACGCAAGCAGTGATTGGAGACAATCACGGCATTGACAGCCGATGTCCCGCTGAACGAAGCCTCAATCAGCCGGACTTGTAGACGATCCGGGCAACCAGGGGAGTGCCGCGCGATGGGAAAGAAGCTGATCATCATGGCCCGCATCAACGAGTACCGCTCGCGCGATCCCAACCCTCACATCCCCTTCACCCCGGACGAGATCGCGGACACCGCTGTCGCCTGCGAACGCGAAGGCGCCTCCATCATCCACTTCCACGCCCGCAACCCGGATGGCTCCCCCTCGCACGACCCCGCCACTTACCTTGAGATCATCGAGAAGATCCGCGCCCGCTCCAACGTGCTGATCGACAGCACCCTTGGCCAGGCCACCGTGAAGGGCGACCACGCCCGCTCCGCCCACATCGCCGCCATGGAGCATGACCCGGCCAAGCGCGCCGACATGGCCGCCATCGATGTCGGCAGCACCAACATCGATGTCTACGACGCCGCCAACCATCGCTTCACCACCACGGACAAAACCTACGTCAACACGATCGGCACCTGCATGTTCCTGGCCGACGCCATGGCCAAGGCCGGGGTGAAGCCGCATCTCACCTGCTGGGCCGTGCCGTTCCTGCGCGGCGCCGATGCGCTGATGGACATGGGGGTGTTCGCCGAACCCGCCTACGTGCAGTTCGCCTTCTGCGAAGGCGGCATCATCGGCGGCCACGCCTGCACCATCGAGGACACGCTGGCCTTCGTCCGCGCCTTGCCGCAGGGCCGCCGCATCGAATGGACGGTCACCTGCAAGGAAGGCAACCTGCTGCCCGCCGCCGCCGTTGCCCTAGAACGCGGCGGCCACGTGTCGCCCGGCATCGGTGACTACCCCTATCCCGAACTCGGCTGCCCCACCAACGCGGAGCTCGTCCGCTTCTTCGCGACCCTCGGCCGTGCCCAGGGTCGCGTGCCCGCCACACCGGCCGAGGCCCGTTCCATGCTCGGCCTCACCTAGTGGACGAAACGCGCGACCTCGTCCATGAGGCGGGACATCGTACGCAGTCCGACCGCGTGTTCGAGGCGATCGAGCGCGCCCTGGTCAGCGGTGAGATCCCACTCGGCAGCCGCCTGGGCGAGGAACAGCTGTCCCGGCGCTTCGGCGTCAGCCGCGGCCCGATGCGGGAAGCGCTGCGCCGCCTCGAAGGGCGTGGCCTGGTCGTCCGGCTGCCCCATGCGGGCGTTCGCGTGGTCCAGCTCGATCGCCAGGACATGGCCGAGCTGTACGAGGTGCGCGCCTCGCTCGAAGGCCTGGCCTGCCGCCTCGCCGCGGAAACCACGGCCGAGGCCGGCTTCGACCGGCTCGAAGCCCTGCTGCGCGGGCATCGCGCGACCGAGAACCTGCAGGCCGACCGCTCCTACCATCAGGAATACGGTGAACTCGACTTCCACTACGTCCTGGCCCAGCAATGTGGCTCCCGCCGGCTGGAACAACTGCTGTGCCGGGACCTCTACTCGATCATGCGCCTGTTCCGCTTCAGGACCGGCCACGCCCCGGGTCGCCCGCTGCGCGCTTTCGTGGACCACGAACGTATCCTGCAGGCGATGCGTCACCGCGATGGAGAATTGGCGGAACTGTTGATGCGGCGACACGTGGCCGCGGCCGGAGCGCAGTTGCAGGCCTCGATCTGAGAGGCCGACTGAGCTTGGCTTTGCACGTTTCGTGATGGTGTGAGCGTCAGGCGTTGATCCAGCAGAAGCTTTCGGTAGCGACGAAGCGGAGTGCCTGATCGAGCGGCATGATCACGGGGCCGAAGTCACCGGGTGCGCCCCAGGCATCACGTCGCCACCATAGGACTTGCACGTCGTCGCCCTTGCCGGTGGGTCGCAGGCGCGCGACTGGGCGCCGGTGCGTTGGCTGTAGAGCGTGTGGCCGCGGTTGACCCGCACCCCCTCGACACCGCCGTGCGACCATGAGTGGGCGGCGATCCGCTCGCGCACCGCGTCCATGCCGGCCGTCGTGACCACCTCTGATCCTCCACGGCTTTCGTGGTTCTCCCGCACTTTGCGTGGAGCTGATCTTGCAAACCGAGTGGCTGACAAGCTGAGCTTGCTGCGGAGTTGACCAATTATCCCGGTGGTTCGGCATGGCACGCTGACCAAAGCCTGCCAACCCAGAATTTCTCGGCAATTTCAGAGCTCTAGGTGTTTGATCCCGGGGTTTGATGGTGCACTTTTCTCCCCGGAATGGACGGACGCACTGTGGGCCAAGTTCTCCACGGCAGCGCC
>CAXSEX010000004.1:0-29260 GCA_964236415.1 uncultured Acetobacteraceae bacterium
CCCTGATCGGCGGCATGGCCCTGGCGCACGGCGCGACGCTCGCCACGCGCAACGTGGCCGACTTCGACGGCTACGGGCTGAGCCTCGCCGATCCCTGGCAGCATTGATGACGGGTTTGCCAGCCTCGTCCAAACGTTTCGTCGTGTCGGAGCAGAGGCGCGGGCAAGCCGCGCACGTCCGGGTTACGGCTCCGGCATAGCTGCTTGTCGTTCCATCCCCGCGGAGCGCACGCGGCAAGGCACGTGGATGACGGCCACGATCCCCGCGGTCACCAGCGCGAAGCCGGCGAGCGCGATCGAAACCCGCATCCCGGCGACGAAGGCGTCGCCTCCGGCGGTTCCGATCAAAGAGCCGAACAGCGCGACGCCCATGGCGCCGCCGACCTGGCGCGCCGTGTTGATGACCCCGGAGCCGATGCCGACGCGCTCCGGGCCTGTTCCGGCCAGGCCGGCCGTCATCACGGACGGAACCGTGAGCGCGATGCCCACACCCGCCAGCAGGAACGCGGGCGCCAACGCCAGGTACGACGACCCTGCGTTCACAGGCAGCATGGCCAGGTAGCCTGCCGCGGCGACGGCCAGGCCTCCGATCATGGCCGGCCGCACGCCATACCTTCCGTTCAGCCGGCCGGCGCCGACGTTGACGAGCATGATGACCGCCGTCATCGGCGCGAACGCGAGGCCCGTCGCCAGGGCCGACTTGCCCTGGACGGACTGGAAGAACAGGCTGAAGACGAAGACCAACCCGTAGAACACGAAGTTCGCGACGAAGCCGATATAAGAGGCCGCGGCGAATGTGCGGTCCCGGAACAGGTCGAGCGGCATCATCGGGTTGGCGCTCCGGGCCTCGATGCGCAGGAACAGGGCGCCGCTGACAACACCGGCAACCAGTCCCGCAACAACCCATGAGCTCGTCCAACCAAGGGCGCTCGCCTGCGTGATGGCCGCCGTCAGGCAAGCCACCGCTGCGGCACCCGTTACCTGGCCCGGCACGTCGAGGGGGCGCCGGATGGTCCGGACCGGCCGGGGCGCATGGCGGACGGTCAGCCAGATGCCCAGCAGCCCGACCGGCAGGTTGATCAGGAAAACGCTGCGCCAGCCGAACCACGCGATCAGCGCGCCGCCGAGCACGGGTCCTGCAGCAAGAGCGAAGCTGCCGGCCCCGGCCCACAGGCCGATCGCCGAGGCGCGTTCCCGCGCGTCCGGGAACGAGCGGTGGAGAAGCGCCATGGCCGACGGCACCAGGAGCGCGGCGCCAATTCCTTGCGATAGGCGGGCGCCGAGCAGGGCCGCGAACGAGAATGCGAGGCCGCAGGCCGCCGAACTCGACGTGAAGATCAGAAAGCCGAGCAGGAATGTTCCCCGTGCGCCAATCCGGTCGCCGAGCGCGCCTGCGCTCAGCAGGAAGGTGGCGTACGC
Organism: uncultured Acetobacteraceae bacterium; assembly: GCA_964236415.1. Lineage (GTDB taxonomy): Bacteria > Pseudomonadota > Alphaproteobacteria > Acetobacterales > Acetobacteraceae > CAHJXG01. The sequence continues at coordinate 1,419 of CAXSEX010000004.1, forward strand.
CAACGTGTAGACGTTCAGCACCCATTGCAGGCCGTCGATCCGCACGTCGAAGGAGGTATGGAGAGATTCGATCGCGACGTTCACGACCGAAACATCCAACGTGACCAGCACGACGCCCATCATCGTGGCCGCGAGCACCGTGCCTGGCCGCGAGACGCAAGCGCGTGTCCGGTGGCCGGAAAGAAAGTTCAGTTTGTCCACTCCGAGATCCTGGATGAAGGGTTGGACCGGCGGCGTCAGCCAGCCGTCAGCCGAGTGCGAGCACCAGTTTCCCGAACGGTCCCTGATCAAGGTGGTCCAAGGCGGCGGGCAAGTCGCCGAAGCCGTACTGCCGATCCACGACAGGCCTGATCCCGGTGCTGTCCACTGCGCGCACGAGGTCCTCCAGCGCGCGGCGGTGGCCCGTCGAGATGCCCTGGACAACCGGGGACTTGAGCAGCAACGGGACGGAAGGCCCGGATATCCCCAACCCTTCCAGCAATCCGATGACCGAGATCCGGCCGCCGACCGCGACCGCTTCCACCGAACGGCCGAAATTGGTGCCGCCCGCGAGCTCCAGGATGTGGTCGGCGCCGCGGCCGCCGGTGATCTCGTAAACCTCCTCGACCCAGTCCGACGTGACGCGGTTGATCCCATGCGCCGCGCCGAGCGCCTTCGCGCGCACGAGCTTTCCGTCGTCGCTCGAGGTGACGATCACCTCCGCGCCGTGTGCCCGGGCGATCTGCAGCCCGAACAGGGCGACACCCCCGGTGCCCTGCACGAGGACGGTCTGCCCGGCCCGCAGGCCGCCACGCTCGACCAGGGCGAACCAGGCCGTCAGCCCGGCGACGGGCAAGGTGCTGGCTTCGGCATCGTCGAGTCGCCGGGGCGCGGCGGAGAACCAGTCCTCCGGAAAAGCCACGTACTCGGCCAGCACGCCGGGATGGAACCCGCCCAGCGTCTCATAGGAGGGATGGCGGGCCGAGCCGCCCGTCGTGCCGTCGATCCAACCCGGCATGAACGTCGAGATCAGGCGGTCGCCGGGCTTGAAGCGCGCGACGCCGTCGCCGACCGCCTGGACCTCTCCGGACATGTCGGAGCCCGGAACGAATGGGAAGGCGAGCGGCACTCCCATGCCGTCCTCGATCATCAGCTTGTCCCGGTAGTTCAGCGACACCGCCTGGACGCGCGCGAGCACCTGTCCTGGACCAGGCTCCGGGATCGGCGCCGTTCCCAGGTGGAGGCGACCACGTCCATACCCATCAATCGTCCAGCGCCGCATCGTTCCCGCCATGTCGTGTCCTCTTGGTCCTTCCGCGCGACACCTGGCGCGAGGTGATCCGCAGCGATCCTGGCCGGCCATCGCTTGGCCGACGTCAGGCACGATATTGGGAAGAGACGATCCAGAGGGTAATACGGCATGAATCGCATTCAATGTTCGGACAGGAGGGTATAATGCGAGGCAGCGAGTTCGCGGCGCTGCGGGCCTTCGTAAACGTGGCCGACCACAAGAACTTCGCACGCGCCGCGGCGCAGCTCCGGATCTCGGCGTCCACGCTGAGCGAGACGATCCGTGAACTCGAAGGGCGGATCGGCGTACGGTTGCTGAACCGCACCACGCGGAGCGTCTCGATGACCGATGCCGGGATGCGCCTGTATGCCCGCTTCAAGCCGGCGCTGGGGGAAATGGAAGCCGCGGTCCAGGACGTCGCGAACCTGCGCAGCAGGCCGGCGGGAACGCTCCGGCTGCACATCCCGCGGCTTGCGGCCATGACCTACCTGGAGCCGGTCCTCGGCTCCTTCCACCGCACCTACCCCGACATCGTGCTGGACGTGACAGTCGATGATGCCGTGACCGACATCGTCGCGGCAGGGTACGACGTCGGCGTCAGGCTCGGCGAACTGCTGGACAACGACGTGGTGGCGTTCAAGCTCAGCGGCGACTTCCGGGAGGTCGCCGTGGCCTCGCCTGATTACGTGGCCCGCAATGGCCGGCCGGACGCACCGGCGGACCTGCTTCATCACAGCTGCATCAATTGGCGGCAGCCGGGCAAGACCGAGCTGTACAAGTGGGAATTCTATCGGGATGGCCGATGGTGCGCCGTCGCGGTCGATGGTCCCTTGGTCGTCTCCCATCACGACCTGGCCTTGGCTGCAACATTACAAAAAATCAACATTGCGTTCTGGGCCGAGTTCCGCGTTCGGGCTCTCATCGACGAGGGCAGGCTGGTGCCGTTGCTGGAGGGTTGGTCCGGCACCTACCCCGGCTGGCATCTCTACTATCCCAAGCAGCGCTATACGCCCTCGACCGTGCGCGCCTTCGCCGACTTCATGCGGCGGTCGGCCGGGACGTTGCCGGGCGGCAGCCTCGACGCCGGCCCGGCCACCGCGCCCGAGAGCTGATTCTTTGCCGACGCACTCCGGCCGGCAGTCCTCGCGGTTTATCACTGCTGCGAAGCGATGGTGAACTTTCAGGCCGATCGAGCCGGGTCCCGGCCGGTCGTGAGGAGGCGCCGCAGCTTGGCCACTGCGCTGTCCGGCACCGTCAGCACCGCTTTGCCGGTGGCTTCGGCCACGGCTCGCGCGGCCGGCGCCATGCTGGACTGCGCCAACGCGATCACGTCGCAGCCACACAGTTCGCGTGCTGCCGTTTCCGCGACCAAGCGGTTATGGGTCGCCATCTCGCCTGCGTTGAGAGCGGCGAACGCGCCCTCGGCCAGAGCCTGGGTAGCCAGCGTGCCGGGCGGGAACTCGGCCGGCATCGAGGCCAGGGTCGGGGCGAAGCTCGCCAGCAGCCCGACACGCTGGCCGGTGGCGACGGCGGCCTCGATCATCGCCTCGTTCGGCTTCAGCACCGGAATGGGCGCGAGGGCGTCGCGTGCCGCCTCGATGGCGGTGCCGAACGCCGAGCAGGTAAACAGGATGCCGTCCGCAGGTGCGGCGGCGGCGTAGGACGCCAGGGCCTTGAACCGTTCAATGACATAAGCGTCGCCGCGCGCGGGTGACGTGAACAGGCCCTCGTCCAGGAGGTTGGTGATGCGGGCTTCCGGCCATGAGCATCTGAAAGCGTCCAGCATTGGTCCGGCCGAGATCATCTGGACGTGGATCAACGTAATGCGCATGAAGAGGCCGCCTACCTTGCTGCGAGGCGATCTGCCTTCGGCATGATCATCCGAATGCGAGAAGCCTGTTTCGATATAAGGCTGATAGCAGATGCTTCTTCCCGCCACACTTAAGGCTTCCATTTTATGCCTTTCGGCATCGTGAATGACATGCTAGGAGTAAAATAAGAATGAGTTAGCCGCCCATGGCGACGCTGACCGCCCACGGGAGATGGACGTCCGCATGGACTTGAAGCTGAGTGGCCGCAAGGCGCTGGTGACCGGGTCATCCAAAGGGATTGGGGCCGCCTGCGCCGAGGCGCTGGCGCGCGAAGGATGCTCCGTGGTCCTGGTTGCCCGTGACGCGGCGGCGCTGGACGGCGTTCGGGCACGCGTGGAAGCGTTGGGGAGCACGGCCACCGTCATGCCGTTCGATCTGAGCGACAGCGGCAACGTCAACCGGCTCGCCGAGGCGCATCCCGACATCGACATCCTGGTCAACAACGCCGGCGCGATCCCGGCGGGGCGGCTGCACGAGGTGGACGAGGCGACCTGGCGGCGGGCATGGGACCTGAAGGTCTTCGGCTACGTCAACATGTGCCGGCGCTTCTATGCCGCCATGAAGCGGAACGGCCAAGGCACCATCGTCAACATCATCGGCTCAGCGGGCAAGCGGGTCGACTCCAGCTACATCGCCGGATCGGCCGGCAATGCGGCGCTGATCGCCTTCACGGAGGCCCTGGGCAGCACCAGCGGGGCCGACGGCATCCGGGTCGTCGGCATCAACCCCGGTCCGATCGCGACCGAGCGCCACGAGACCATCTTCCGGCGCAAGGCGGCCCAAAGCCTTGGCGATGCGGACCGCTGGCGGGAGTTGCTGCAGGCATTGCCGTTCGGCCGGGCCGGATTGCCGGAGGAGATCGGGGCGATGGCCGCTTTCCTGGCATCGGGCGTGTCCGGCTACACGAGCGGCGAGGTGATCACCATCGACGGCGGCGCCGTCCACCGCCGCGCCACATGACTGCGCGCGCTCCCGCCGCGGGCTTCCGCCCATACGTGCTGAACAAGGACTGCTTGGGCGGCGCGCTGGTCGCCGTTCTCGGCGCAGGCGCGATCGCGGCTGCGCGGCGACATGAGCTGGGAACGCTTGGCCGCATGGGGCCGGGCTTCTTCCCGACCGCCATCGGAGCGGTCATGCTGCTGACCGGCCTGGCCATCGTGCTGGGCGGCCTGCGCCGGGCCGCGCTGGATGCGGACCGGGTGCAGGCTCCGGACCTGCGCTCCTCCATCCTCATACCGCTTAGCCTGCTCGCGTTCATCGTGGTGGGCGAGCATGCCGGGCTGCTGCCGGCAACCTTCAGTCTCGTGCTCGTGGCCGCCCTCGCCGACCGGCGGAATGGCTGGCGGGGCACGCTCGTCCTTGCCGCCGCCATGACGCTGGTGTCGCTGGTCGTCTTCTGGTGGGCGCTGCAGGTGCAGTTCCCCCTGTTCACGCTCGGATCCGACGAATGACCGGCGCGCTGACCGATCTTTGGAGCGGCTTTGGCGTGGCTTTGCAGCCGAACAACCTGCTGTGGTCGCTGGTGGGCGTGCTGATCGGCAACCTGATCGGGGTGCTGCCGGGGTTGGGCGCGCTGACGGCCATCTCGATGCTCCTGCCTCTGACGTACACCTTGCCGCCCATCCCGGCCGTCCTCATGCTCGCCGGCATCTTCTACGGGTCGCAGTATGGGGGCGCCATCGGCGCGATCCTGCTCAACATGCCGTCCCATCCGCCGCATGCCATCACCTGCCTGGACGGCTTTCCGCTGACGCAGCAGGGACGCGGCGGGGCGGCTTTGGGCGTCGCGATGCTTTCGTCATTCTTCGCCGCGTCCGTCGGCATCATGGTGATGATCTTCGCCTCGCCGTTGCTGGTGCAGTTCGCGTTCCAGTTCGGCCCGACCGAGATTTGCGCGGTCATGCTGCTGGGCTTGTTGGCGGGCGCCACGATGAGCCGCGGTTCCGCGTTGAAGGGCATCGCGATGACGTGCATGGGCCTCCTGCTCGGCATCGTCGGCACGGACGTCAACAGCGGCGCCGCCCGGCTGACCTTCGGCATCACGGAACTGAACAGCGGCGTGGAGCTTGTCGCCGTGGCCATGGGGCTGTTCGGCGTCGCCGATTTCATCGGCAGCGTGAACCGCATGGCCGTCGTCCATGGCGGAACGCGCGTGCGCTTCCGCGACATGCGGCCGACCGGCGCTGAGCTGAGGACCGCCTTCATGCCGATGGTGCGCGGGACGCTGGTCGGGACGCTGTTTGGCGCCATGCCGGGCACCGGCCCCACGATCACCACGTTCATCGCCTATGCCATCGAGCGCCGGATTGCCCGGAACCCCGCCCGGTTCGGCCGCGGCGCGATCGAAGGCGTCGCAAGCCCGGAAGCGGCTGCGCATGCCAAGACGCAGGTCGATTTCATTCCAACCATGAGCCTGGGCATCCCGGGCGATGCCGTCATGGCCCTCATCCTCGGCGCATTGCTGATCCAGGGCATCCAGCCCGGCCCGCAACTGATCCGCGAGCACCCCGACCTGTTCTGGGGCCTGATCGCCAGTTTCTGGGTCGGCAACGTGCTGCTGATGGTGCTGAACGTGCCGTTGATCGGCGTCTGGGTGAGATTGCTGCAGGTACCCTACCGTTTCCTGTTCCCGTCCGCGCTGTTCTTCATCGCCATCGGCGTCTATGCCACGGGCAACTCGCTGTTCGCCGTGGCCGAGGTGCTGGGATTCGGCCTGTTCGGCGCTGTGCTGCTCGCGCTCGACTTCCCGGTGGCCACCATCCTGCTCGGCTACGTGCTCGGCCCGTTGATCGAGGAGAACTTCCGCCGCTCCCTGATCCTGTCCCACGGCGACCTCGCGATCTTCATTGAGCGACCGCTGAGCGCCGCATTCCTCGTGGTCTGCCTGGCCATTGTCGCCTTGCAGCTTTTCCTGGCGTGGGCGCCCCGCACGCCACGCCTTTTGCCCGCCCTGCCCGGCGCCGAGGATGCGCGGCCCGGCACATGAGCGCAGTCCCGCACCGGAGCCTGGCACGCAACCCAAACCGCCCGTTGGCGCGGAGCAGCGCTTTCGCAAAAGCAACGGACAACGGAGGAAAGATGTTCGAATTCGCCCGCGCGGCCGGCGCCCTCCTCCTGGCGATGTGCCTGGCAGCCCCGCCCGCGCCGGCGGCCGACTACCCGCGGCGCACGATCAAGGTCGTCGTGCCTTCCAGCGCCGGCGGCACGACGGACCTGATCGCCAGGCTGGTCTCCGCCCGGCTCGCGCCGTTGCTGGGGCAGGCGATGGTGGTCGAGAACCGGGTCGGCGCCAACGGCGTGGTCGGCAAGGAGTACCTGTCGCGGCAGAAGCCCGACGGCTACACGATCATGTTCGTGCCGTCGGGGCACGCCATCAACAACAGCGTCTACAAGAACGTATCCTACGATCCCGAGAAGGACTTCACCCCGGTCATCCTGATCAACACGGTGCCGATGGCGGTCGTGGCGCGGCCGGGGCTGAAGGTGGACAGCATGGCCGACCTGATCCGGCTTGCGCGCGAAAAGCCGGGATCGGTCACGTTCGGTTCGGGCGGCATCGGATCCTCCAACCAGCTCGCGACCGAGCTGTTCGCGACGCAGGCGGGCATCAAGCTCACGCACGTCCCGTTCAATGGCGATGCCCCCACGATCAATGCCCTGCTCGGCGAGCAGGTCGATTTCGCGTTCATCAACGTCCCGGCGGTGTTGCCGCTGATCCGGGGCAAATCGCTGCGGGTGGTTGCGGTCAGCAGCGCCGCGCCAGTGCCCTCGCTGCCCGACATTCCGAGCGTCGCAGCAAGCGTTCCCGGTTATGAGGCGGGGTCCTGGCACGCCGTGTTCGGCCCGGCGAAGCTGTCCCCGGACGTCGTGCTGACCTTGAACCGCGGGATCGGGCAGGTGCTCGCCATGCCCGAGGTCCGGTCCCGTCTGGCAGAGATGGGGATCGAGACGGTGGGCGGCACGCCTGAGCAATTGGCCGGCTTCCTCCACGGCGAAATCGCCAAGTGGGCCAGAATTGCGCAGGCAGCCCATGTCACGGCCGAATGAACCAGAAAGGGCAGTGACGTCCATGCGGAGAAGGGCGGTGATTTTGGGCGTGATGTCGGCGGCCTGGCTGCTGGCACAAGCCTTCGCCTCGACCGGAGCGAGCGCGGGCACCCTCGACGCCATCCGGTCCCGCGGCAAGCTGGTCGTCGGGGTGAAGACGGACTATCCGCCGCTCGGGTTCATCGACGCCTCGGGGAACAACGCAGGCGTGGAAGTGGAACTCGCGAAATTCATCGCCGGGCAGTTGCTGGGAAGCCCGGCGAAGGTCGAATTCGTTCCAGTGGTGTTCAAGAACCGGGTCGATTACCTGCTGTCTGGCCGGATCGACATGATCCTGGCGACCATGGTGGTCACGCCTGAACGCCTCAAGATCGTCGATGCGACCATCCCGTACCTCCGGCCGGGCGGCGGCACGCTCATCGCCCCGAAAGGCGGCCCCGTCACGTCCTGGGAGACGGCGAGGGGCCACGACATCTGCGGGATCGAATCGACGTACTTCAACCCGACCATCACGAACCGCTACGGCGGCCGCGTCATCGAGTTCGCCGATGCGGCGCAGGGCTACGAGGCGCTGGCCGCCGGGCACTGCGCGGCGTTCGCGTTCGACGAGATCCTGCTGCGGATCAAGGTCAAGGACCCGCGCTGGAGCCAGTACGCCATCGTCGGCGAGCCGCTGCAGATGAACGGGCACCACATCGGCGTGCGCAAGAACGACGAGGCGTTCCTGGCCAGGCTGAACGAGCTTGTCCTGCAGGCCCAGGCCGAGGGCCTGATGGTGCGGTGGGAACAGCAGTATGGACTGGACCCGGACGAGTGGAGCCTCGCCCAGATCGGCCGCGCCAGGGGCGAGCTGGCCAAATGACGACAACCGACAGCCATGGGAGGCTGACCGCATGTACGAACTGATCGTCAACGGCGAACCCCGGCATCTCGACGTCGAGGGCGAGATGCCGCTGCTCTGGGCCTTAAGGGACATCCTGGACATGACCGGGACGAAGTACGGCTGCGGCGCCGGCCTTTGCGGCGCGTGCACGGTGCACCTCGATGGGGAAGCCACAAGGAGCTGCATCACCCCGGTTGCCGGCGTGGGCGACCGCAAGGTGACCACCATCGAGGGGCTCAGCCCGGACCGGTCGCATCCCGTGCAGCGGGCTTGGATCGCCGAGCAGACGCCGCAATGCGGCTATTGCCAATCGGGCATGATCATGGCCGCAGCGGCGCTGATCGAGGCGAATCCCAATCCGTCGGATGAGCAGATCGACGAGGCGATCACGAACATCTGCCGCTGCGGCACCTACTCGCGGATCAGGGCCGCCATCCATCGGACCGCCCATGCGTGAGGAGCGCGCGATGAGCGGACGCCTGCGGCTCGGCCGCCGGGCCACCCTGGCGGGCGCCGGCCTGGCCGGCCTGGTGGTCGTGGTCGGCCCGCCCCTGGCGGACCAGGCGGGAGCGACCGAGGGTCCTGCCCAGCTCGGCGCCTTCATCCGGATCGGACCGGATGGCGGGGTGACGGTGGTGACGCCGTGCTTCGAGCTTGGCCAGGGTTCCACCACGGGGCTGGCGATGATCGTCGCCGACGAGCTCGGGGCGGACTGGTCCCAGGTCACGATCCAGGCGCCGCCGCTTGACCCCGGCTACCGCACGCCCGGCCGGCCCGTCCAGAGCACATCAGGAAGCCAAATGGTGCGGCGCTGGTTCGTACCGCTCAGGAAGTCGGCCGCCGCCGCACGGGTCATGCTGACCGAAGCTGCCGCCCGTCGCTGGTCCGTCGACCCGGCCTCCTGCACGGCCAGCAACGGGACCGTCAACCACGGGACGTCCGGGCGCAGCGCGCCCTTCGGCGAGCTCGCGGCGGCGGCGGCCGTGCTGCCGCAACCGGAGAACCCGCCGTTGCGGACATCCTTCACGGTCGTGGGAACGCCGGCCAGGCGTTTCGATATCCCGGCGAAGGTGGACGGTTCGGCACGGTTCGGCATCGACGTCCGGGTTCCCGGAATGGCCTACGCGGCAATCCGGCAAGCCCCGGTGTTTGGCGCCAGGCTCGTGTCCGTGGACGACGCCGGGCTGCGTGGGCGGCGGGGCGTGATCGACATCGTCAAGCTGCCGGAGGCCGTCGCCGTCGTCGCGGACAGCTTCTGGCGGGCCAAGACTGCCGTCGAAGCGCTCGATGCGGTGTTTTCGGACGTGCCGCCGGGCACCGTCTCGTCCAAGCAGATCGCCGGGCAACGGCAGGCGCGGCTTGCCGCGGCGGAGCTTCCGGCAGCGATCGAGGCGGGCAACGCGCCGGCGGTGCTGGCGGCCTCCGGGAAGGTCGTCACGGCCGATTTCGAGGTGCCATTCCTGTATCATGCGCCCATGGAGCCGATGACGTGCACGGCCCACGTCACCGACACGCGATGCGAGCTGTGGATACCTACCCAGAACCTGACCACCGCGGCCGAGGTCACGTCCCGGGTGAGCGGGCTGCCCGCGCACGCCGTCGTCGCACACGCGACCTTGGCCGGCGGCGCGTTCGGCCGCAAGTTCGAGCAGGACTTCGTAGCCCAGGCGGTGGCGATCTCGAAGGCCGTGAAGCGCCCGGTCCAGCTCATCTGGAGCCGGGAGGAGGACGTCCAGCACGACTTCTACCGTCCTGCCATGTCGGCCCGTCTGTCGGCCGCCTTGACCGATGCCGGCGACGTTGCAGGCATGACCATCCGATTGGCCGGCCCGTCGATCGTTGAGCACACGATCGGCACGCCCTTGGTCAAGGGCGCCGACCCGGCCGGGCTGCTCGGGATCTCGACCGAAACCTCCAGCGCGCCGGGCAAGCTGCAGCAATATGCCATCGGCGACATACGGGTGGAGTTCGCGTTCCAGCCGACGCACATCCCGGTCGGCTACTGGCGGGCCGTCGGCGCGTCCCACAACGGCTTTTTCATCGAGGCCTTCGTCGATGAGCTGGCCGCGGCGGCCGGGAAGGACCCGTACGAGTTTCGTCGGCGCCTGTTGAAGGACAGCCCGCGCGCGCTGGCTGTGCTCGACAAGGCGGCGGCGGAAGCCGGCTGGGGCGGCAAGCTGCCGGAAGGGCGATACCGGGGCATTGCCTTCTCTGAGTGTGTCGGAAGCTTCGTCGCCCAGGTCGCGGAAGTGTCCTTGCAGGACGGCGTGCCCAGGGTCCACCGCATTGTCGGCGTGATCGACTGCGGAACCGCGATCAACCCGGACAGCGTCGTGGCCCAGATGCAGGGCTGCATCACCATGGGCGTGAGCGCGGCGCTGAAGGAGGAAATCACCATCGAGAACGGGCGCGTCGGCCAGAGCAACTTCCATGACTACGAAATCCTGCGCATGGGCGAAGCGCCCAGGATCGAGGTCCACGTGATCCAGAGCGGCGGGGAAATCGGCGGCGCCGGGGAGGCCGGGCTGCCGGCGACGGCGCCCGCCATCGCGAACGCCCTGTTCGCCGCGACGGGCAAGCGGGCCCGGTCGCTACCGCTCAGAGGCTTTGCCTGACGTGCCGGGAACACGCCCACCAGCCCGGCTGAAGGCCTCCGCCAGTGGCTCCCGCCGAATCCTGGGCACGACCATGCTTCTGGCGATAAGCAGCGTGGCGTGGGCTGTCCTGCTGACGGCCGCTCCCGCCGCCACCGCGCAGGACCGGCCGGGAGCAGGCGAAAGTGCCGCAGGCAAGGCCGGCGCGGGCAGGCCGGTTCCGGCGCCCAAAGGACCGGGCAAGACGGCACCCGCAATCGGTCCCGCCACGGCCGGAAACGCGCCAGTGGCCGGGGTGACGAGCCCGCCGGCCGAAGCGGCGTCGCCGGGTTGCCCGCCCGGCTCCCTGGCGACCTCAAGAGGGACATGCCGGTGAACCGCTGGCCGTCGTCCAACCTCGCGGGACCGAGCGCGGCAGCCGCATCGTCGGAGCCGCACGCCCGGCGGACGCAAAGGCCAGTCCATAGTGGAAGGCACGAGCCATGGTCTATCGGAAGCGCCATCCCGTCTCGCGGCGCGCCATGATCGGTGGCGCCGCAACCAGCGCGCTGTGCGCCGGGCCACCAGATGCCCGGGCAGGGGTGCCTTTCGTTCAAGCCGGCGCACCGGCCTTTCATTGTTTCCGGCTCGGTGACTTCCAACTCACGGTGGTCTCCGACGGGGTCATCGTGACCGGCGACCCCAAAAGGACGTTCGTCGGCGCGCCGCCCGAGGAGATCGCCTCGACCTTGTCGGCCAGCTATCTCCCGACCGACCGGGTGGTGTTCGACGAGAACGTCCTCGTGGTGAACACCGGGTCCAGAACCATCCTGTTCGATACCGGCAGCGGCCTGCTGCAGGCATACGGTCCGGGCGCAGGCCGGCTGTTCTCGAACCTTGAGGCGGCCGGCATACGTCCTGCCGACGTCGATGCGGTCGTCCTCAGCCATGGCCACGCTGATCATGTCTGCGGCCTTGTCGTGCAGGGCCGCATCATGTTCGAGAACGCACGGTTCTACATCAACCAGGTCGACCACGACTTCTGGCTGGATCCAGCCAGGCAGCAGACGCCTTTGAAGCTGTTCCACGAGCAAGCGCTGCTGAACCTCCTGCCGATCCGTGAGCGGCTCATCTTCATCAAGGACGGCGAGGAGTTCCTGCCCGGCGTGCAGGCGCTGCTGGCGCCGGGCCACACCCCCGGCCATACCATGTTCATGATCAGCTCGGGCCACGAAACGCTCGCCTACCTTGCCGACCTTGCCCGCCACCACATCCTCGACCTGGAAGCGCCGCGGCTTGAGTTCATCGGCGACATCGACCCGGGCCTATGCGTCCAGACCCGGACGAGGATGCTGGACATGATCGCTCGGGACCGCATTCCGGTGCTTTCCTACCATTTCCCGTTCCCGGGTGTCGGCCATGTGGCGAAATGGGGAGACCGATACCGGTTCTATCCAAGCGGCATGTTGACGGCCGCTGATCCGGCCAGGCCGCTTTGAGGAAGGACACACGGCAGCCCGGTGCAGCCGCGCCCGCAGCGGCGCCGCCGTGGGTTGCGCGCAAGCGGGTTGGGCCTTGATGGAGGGAATACGGATGTCTTCGCAAGCCGAGCATTATCGTTGGGACAGCCAGCCGGTCGAGCACCTGCGCGGGGGCATCACCCGCCGCTTCGTCACGAGCGAACGCGTCATGATCGGCGAGGTCCGGTTCGAGAAAGGGGACACCGTTCCCAGCCATTCGCACGAGAACGAGCAGTTCACCCAAGTCGTCAGGGGATGCCTCAAGTTCGTCCTCGGCGCTGGCGGTGAGCAGGTGGTGATCGTCAACGCCGGCGAGGTCATCGTCATTCCGCCGAACCTGCCGCACGGGGTCGAAGCCATTGAGGAGACTCTGGAATACGACGTGTTCAACCCTCCGCGGCAGGATTGGATCGACCCCGGCAGCAGCTTCCTGCGTGGCTGAGCCAAGCGGCTGTGACTGGCGCTGGCGGAGTGTCGACACGCAGGCCAGGCATGGAGGATCTGCATGACGTTCAGCCCAGTGTCGATCGACACCGACATCCTGGTGGTCGGCGGGACGGCCGCCGGCTGCTCTGCAGCCATCGCCGCTGCAAGGGAAGGCTCGCGCGTCGTCGTGCTGGAGCCTACGCAGTCGATTGGCGGCGTGAGCGCCAACGGCGTGCACTGCTTCGACGTCGGATCGCGGCAGGCGCTGAGCGGAACCGCGGAGGAGTTCACCCGGCGCGTTCTCCGCCACTACGAGCGGGTCGGCCTGGACGACCCCATGCTGAAAAGCCGCGCGGACGTGTTCTGGGAATTCCACGTCGCCGACGGCATCTGGCGCTCAATGCTGGCGGAGCACGACAGGATCACCTTCATCAACGGCGCCGTCCCGATTGGCGTTGTCGTGAACGGCAGCAGGATAGAAGCTGTCCTTTGGGAGCCGGCGGCCGACGCGATCGGGAATCCGCCGTCCGAGGCCTTTGCAACGCCGCACCAGGTGCGAGCCAGGGTCGTGATCGACGCGAGCTACGAAGGCGACGTCGCGGCGTGGGCCGGGGCGGGCTTCGACCTGGGCAGGGAGGCGCGCTCAGCAGCCGAGCCTCATGCCGGCATCATTCACACCGCGACGCACGAGCGCCGGGTGAACGGGAAGGGATACCTCCCGGACACCATCCTCCCCGGGAGCAGCGGCGAGGCCGACGAGAAGATCATGGCGTTCACGTCGCGGCTGAGCTTGCGCTACGATGACCGCTCCGGGGGCGCCGGTCATCGTCTGGTGGCTCGGCCGGACTCGTACGACCCGCGCAAATACGCCTGGAAGGCCCCGGACATCGCACCGAACGGGCTGCCACGCTTCGGTTTCGACCTGATCCCGACCGTCAACGGAAAGATGCTCCTGAACCAAAGGGAAAAGGGCAACGACGTCCTGGCCGGGACGCGCGACTACATCCTGGCCCATCCGCGCGAGCGGACCGCCATCCGCAAGCGGTTGTTCGATCACATAGTGGGATACCTCCACTTCATCCAGAACGAAGGCGGCACCCCGCAACTCACCTTGGCCGAGGATGAGTATGCCGGGAACAAGAACGTTCCGTATCTGTTGTATGTGCGGGAGGGACGACGGTTCAGGGGAAAGGACAGGCTGACCGAGTCGAACCTCAATCCGTTCCTGGCAGGCTCAGGCTTCCGTCCGCCCCGGCAGCCGCACTCGATTGCGATGGGGGACTGGGCCATCGAATGCAGACCCTGCGACGACATGCCCAACCCCGAGACGAACACCTACGAAGGCGCGATGCTGATGCGGGCGCTGCGCGTGCCCTACCAGGTGCCATTCGGCTGCCTAACGCCGGAAGGGGCCGAGAACCTGCTGGTGACCACCACAATCTCGGCAAGCCACGTGGCATTCTGCGCGCTCCGGATCGAGGCCGTCTGGACGCAGACCGGGACCGCTGCGGGCCTCGCAGCCGGCCTTTCGGCGCGGCTGGGCTGCAAAGTGGCGGACGTTCCCGTCGCACTGCTGCAGGCCAGGATGCTGGAGCTTGGGTGCAAGCTGACGTATTTTTCCGATCTCGAAAGCGACCATCCCGACTTCGCCGGCGTCCAATGGCTTGCGCTGAGGGGCTTCCTGCCCGGGGATCGGCGGTTTCGCTTCTTCCCCGATACGCCCGCCACATGGGCCGACCTGGTCGAGGCGGCCGTCCGTGCGTTCGACCTCCCCATCAGCGTCACCGGGCTGCATTTCGACGGGCTCAACCCGGACCACGCGGCGTTCCGCTACGCCGAAACGCTGTACGACGCCGCAAGCAGGGCGGGCGTGCCGCTGTTCCCCAACATGCGCCACCCCGTCATCGATGAGCCGGCCGACCATCTCAGGCCCGAGCCGAGGTCGCGGTGGATCGACCTGGCGATGGACCAACCCGTGGAAGCAGCGGAAGCACCGGCATTCCTCGGCCGCCTGCTGGACGCCCTGGAGCTGCCGGCAGCTCCCCTCGCCGCGCCCGCGGGCGCGAAGATGCTGACGCGCGGCGCGATGGCAACCCTTCTCCGCCGCGCCGCCCGGGCGACGGGCTGAACGCCAAGTGGAAGCCTCAGCCTGGATTCGGAGATTTCGATGAGGCGTCCGTTCGCCGCTCTCGCTTTTCTGGGCTTGGCTCTCGCAAGCGCGCCGGCGGTCGCGCAGGTCAGGGAAAGGATCAAGGTCGGCATCCTGTCCGACATGGGCGGCGCCATGTCGGACTACGCAGGCAAACGCTCAGTCGATGCCGCGCGGTTGGCGATTGATGGTTTCAACCGCGCAGGCAGCCCAATCGATGTCGAGCTGCTTTCAGCCGACTCGCAGAACAAGCCTGATGTTGGTTCGAGCATCGCGCGCCGCTGGTTCGATCAGGATGGCGTGGACGTCATCGTCGATGTTCCCAACTCGGCAGTCGCCCTTGCCGTCTCGCAGATTGCCAAGGAGAAGAACAAGGCATTGCTTTCGACCTCCGCATCATCCGAACGGATCACCGGCGTGGATTGCACCCCGAACACCATCAATTGGACCTACAGCACCTGGGCCTTGGCGAACGGGACGGGGCGGGCGATCGTCAGGCAGGGTGGAAGCTCGTGGTTCTTCGTGGCCGTTGACCTGGAATACGGCCGCTCGATCTCGGAGCAGATGCGGAGGGTGGTCGAGGCATCGGGCGGGAAGGTCGTTGGAACCGTCAGGCATCCGCTCGGCACGACTGACTTCTCCTCCTACCTGCTGCAGGCGCAAGCCTCGCAGGCGAAGGTCATAGCGCTGGCGAACGGGGCCGTGGACACGATCAACGCGATCAAGGAGGCGAACGCCTTCGGGATCGTCCAAGGCGGGCAGACACTCGCGGCGACCGTCCTCTACATCAGCGACGTGCACGCGCTCGGCCTCGACGTCGCGCAGGGACTGCAGTTCACCACGGCCTTCTACTGGGACTTGAACCCGGCAACCCGGGCATTTGCCGACCGCTTCCAGCACGCATCGCCGAACAACGGCAGGCCTACCCAGGTCCATGCAGCCGTGCACTCGGCGGTCACGGCCTACCTGCGATCGGCCCGCGAACTCGGCAGCGCGAAGAACGGCAAAGCCGTCATCGCCGGCATGCGCAACCGCGGCTGGTTCGAAGATCCTTTGTTCGGCCGCACGCGCGTGCGCGTGGACGGGACCGTCGAGCACGCCATGTACCTGGCCGAGGTGAAGAAGCCGTCCGAGTCCAGCGCGCCCTACGACTACTACAAGATCCTCGACACGATCCCTGCGGAGCAGGCCTTCCAACCGGAAAAGGAAACCGGCTGTCCTTTGGCCGCAAACCGGGCTGCCCTGGATCAGTAGGCGGCTCCACGGGCACCCATGCCGCCGTCCACCGTGAACATGCTGCCTGTCGTGTAGCCCGACAGGTCCGATGCGAGGAACGCTGCCAAGGCCCCGATCTCCTCCGGCGCCGCCGCCCTGCCGAACGGCAGGTGGGACAGGAACTCGCGCCACCTGTCGGGCGATCCGTGCGCTTCCATCGCCCGGCCCTTGAGCAGGGTTTCCAGCCGCTCGGTGAGCACCGGCCCGGGGTTGATCCCGGTCACCCGGATGTTGTCGGCCGCGCTGGAACCGCCGAGCGCCCGGGTGAACGCGATGAGCGCCGCATTGCCGGACGACCCCGCGATGTAGCCTGCATCCACGCGCTCTCCCGCGGCGCCGACGATGTTGACGATGGTTCCGTGGCCGCGAGCCTTCATGGCTGCATAAAAGCGCCGGGTCATGTTGACATAGCCGAACACCTTCAAGTCCCACGCGGCGCGCCAGCGTGGCTCGTCGATCTCGTGCAGCCGCCCGGCGGGGATTGCACCGGCGTTGTTGACCAGGATGTCGATCTGCCCGTGCTGCACGGCCAGCCGGTCCACGGCCGCGCTGTCGCTCAGGTCGGCGGCCTCGAACGAAACCGGCGTGCCATGCCGTGCGACCTGCCCGGCTGCATGTTCGAGGTCCGCCGCGCTTCGGGCGACCAGGGTCAGCGCGCAACCTTCCTTGGCCAATTGCTCGGCGACTGCGAGGCCGATCCCTTTCGACGCTCCGGTCACCAAGGCGCTGCGTCCGCGCAATCCGAGGTCCATGTCGTGCGATCCCCTTGCCGCTAATCAGCCGAGTCCCTGGCGATCCCCGCGTCGCACAAGGCCGCGATCTCGTCCTGTCCGTAGCCGGTCTCCTCAAGGATCTCCCGCGTATGCTCGCCGAGCAGAGGAGCGCGGCGGCTGATCCCGAGAGGTGAGCGGCTGAGGCTCACCGGTGGCCGTGCGACCGGCACGGGCGTGGCAAGGCCGGGGAACTCGACTGGCACGAACGCGCCCGACTCGGCCACGTGGCGGTCGGCCAGGACTTCCCGCGGCGCGTAGACGGGGCCGCAAGGGATGTTCGCGGTCGCAAGTTCGGCCAAGGCGGCCGACCGGGTCCGTTCGGCGCACCAGGCCGCCATCACGGCGCTGAGCGCCTCGCCGTTGTCGCCGCGCGCCTGGTCGCTGCCGTATGCCGGCAGCGTCAACAGGTCGGTCCGCCCGAGCAGGGACGCCCACCTGCGGAACATCGGGTCGCCGATGACCTGCACGATGATCCAGCCATCCCGTGTCTCGAAGATGTCGGACGGGGCTGCCAGCGGGCTCCGGTTGCCGGTTGCCGTGCGGTCCAGGCCCAACAGGGCCTGCTCGATCAACACGTTGTTGGCCATCGTGAGCGCCGTGCCGAGCAGCGAGCCTTCGACGACCTGGCCGCGGCCGGTGCTGCGCCGTTCGTAGAGCGCCGCGACCGTGCCGAAGGCGCAGGACAGCGCGGTGCCGTAGTCGACATAGGAAACCATCAGCTTTGCCGGCCGCCCTGGCGGGCCGGACATGTGCACGGCGCCGCTCATCGCCTGCGCCACGCCGTCGAAGCCGACCCTGTCCGACCATGGGCCGCCCGGCCCGAACGCCGTCGCGGTCGTCAGGATGATGTCGGGCCGGCCGGCCGACAGCTGCTCGTAGTCCAGGCCCAGCTTGCGCAGGGTCCGCGCCGGCATGTTGGCCACCACCACGTCCGCACGCGCGACCTGGCGGCGCAGCACCTCCAGGCCCCGCGGCGATCCCAGATCCAGCGCGAGCGAGCGCTTGTTGCGGTTGACCTGCATGAAGAGCGCGCCGTCGCCGCCGGACGCGACTGGAGTTACCCAACGGTCTTCGCCGCCGTCGACCCGTTCCACCCGGATCACGTCCGCGCCGAGATCGCCAAGCAGCGCCGCGCAGAACGGGCCCGCGATGTAGCGGCCGATGTCGAGCACGCGGACGCCGGCCAGGACCGATGCCGCCATCAGGCCGGTGCCTGCCCGCGGCCGGCGGCGTCCCGCGCGGCCTCGCGGATGACGTCGACCGCGGCCGGGTCCTCAAGCGATGACAGGTCTCCGGGGTCCAGGTCCGTGTAGATGCGCCGGATCACGCGCCGCATCACCTTGGAGCTGCGGGTCCGGGGCAACTGGGCCACCACATGCACCCGGCTGGGCTGGAAGGGTTTGCCCAGGCGCCGGGCGATGGTTGCGGTCACGGCGGCCGCAAGTTCTGCGTCCGGCATCTGCACCGCGCCGGACGGGACCACGAACACGATCAGCTTCTGCCCCTTGATGGGGTCCTCGACCCCGATCGCGGCGGCCTCGGCGATTTCGGGCATCTCGATCAGCACGTCCTCGACTTCGGCCGGCCCGACCCGCTTGCCGGCCACCTTCAGCGTGTCGTCGGACCGCCCGAGAAGGAACAGGATGTCACCGGAGGTGCGCAGCGCCAGGTCGCCATGGGTCCAGATGCCGGGCGTCTTCTGCCAGTAGCTTTCGAGGTAGCGCTCGCGGTCGTTCCAGAACGACTGGGTCATGCCCACGAACGGCTCGAGGATCGACAGCTCGCCCACCTGGTCGCGCACCGGGCGGCCGTCGTCGTCGAGCACGTCGGCCGCCACGCCGGGCGACACGCTGTTGAACCCGGCGGCCACGATGGGGCGGACGACGACGTTGGCGAGCAGGCCGCCGGACACTTCCGTCCCCCCGGTGTAGTTGATGACCGGGCACTTGCCGCGCCCGAAGCTGTTGGCGAACCAGAGCATGTGCTCGGGATCGATGACCTCGCCGGCGGTGATCAGCACCCGGACGCTGCCGCAATCTCCCGCGGTCGCCAGCGCCTTGTTCGCGGCAAGCCCGCGGATGAGCGTGGGCGACGCGCCGAGATGAGTGACCCGGTACGCCTCGGCGATGCGCGACAGGCGCGACCAGTCCGGCATGTCCGGCGCGCCGTCGTAGCAAACCAGCGTCGCGCCGCGCATGAGCGCGCTGGCCAGGGTGAGCGACCCGGCGACCCAGCCCAGGTCGGCCGGCCAGAAGAACACGTCCGCCGGGCCAACGTCGAAGTGGACGGCCGCATCGTGCGCGATCTTGAGCGGGAAGCCGCCATGGGTGTGGACGGCCCCTTTCGGCTTGCCGGTCGTGCCGGACGTGTAGATCACCATCATGGGGTCGTTCGGGTCCATCCGCTCGGCCGGCCGCTCGGCCGTCCCGCCCGCCACCTCATGGAAAGCCAGCGCGTCGGGAATGGGACGTGCCCCGTCCATGGTTTTGAGGATCACATGGCGCAGCGCCGGCAGGTGCGGGCGGGCGGCCTGGACGACCGCTGCGATGTCCACCCAGCGCCCGCGCCGGCGGAAGCCGCTGGTGGCGATCAGGGCGCAGGCGCCGGCCGATTGGAGGCGCGCGACGACCGCCTCCGGCCCGAAGCCGCTGAACAAGGGGGCTGCGATGGCGCCCATCCATGAGACGGCCAGCACCGAGATGGCCGCTTCCACGCCCATTTCCATCAGCAGGCCGACGCGGTCCCCTCGCCGGATGCCCAGCGCGTGCAGTCCCGCGGCCAGGCGCGCCACGCGCCGCCGGAGTTCGCCGTAGCCGACGGTCTCGACGTGCCCGGCCTCGTTCTCGGCGATCACGGCCGCGCGACCCTGCGGATGCGCCGGCGCGAACACCGTATCCGTCCAGTTCAGCTCGCCGCCCACGAACCATTTCGGGAACGGCGCGCCGTCCGTAAGGTCCACGTAGTCCCGGTAGGGCTTGGACCAGACGATCGGCAGCGCCGTCATCAGGGCGCGCCAGTAGCGGTCCGGGTGGTTGGCCGCGAAGGCGCAGAGGTCGTCGAATCCGCCGAGGCCAAGCTCGCGGGCCAAGCGGCTGGCCTGCGCCCGATCCATCGTCTCGCGGTCGGGGCGCCAGAACGGCGCGGGTTGCTGGTCCATGCGGCTTATTGCTCCCGCCAAGGCGTGGTCACGCCGGTTGTCATTTCCTGAGCGGGCACTTGCTGTCCGCGAGCTTGCGGAAAGCCTGCTCGCCGGGAACGACGCCGGTGATCCGGTAATAGTCCCAAGGAGCATGCGATTCGGCAGGCGCCTTGATGCGGGCCAGAAGCATGTCGTTCAGCATGCGGCCGTTCGGCAGCAGCTTGCCGTGGCGCAGGAACACGTCCTGCATGGGGGTGCGCAGCATGTAGGCGCGCACCGTGTCCGCATCGGCCGATTGCGTCGCCTGGACGGCCTTGAGGTATTGGAGGACCGCCGAGTAGACCCCGGCCTGGAACATGGTCGGCATCTTCCCGTGCAAGGCCAGGAAACGCTTGCCGAACGCGCGGGTCTCGTCGTCCCGGTCCTGGTAGAACGCCGTCACGATATCCAGGCCCTGCATGTCTTCCAGGCCCAGCGAATGAACGTCGGTGATGACCGCGTACATCGTGCCGATCGCGATGCCGGATTGCGGCAGGCCGAACTCCCGCGCCTGCTTCAGGCCGCTGACCAAGTCAGTGCCGCCCGAGCCGAACAGGACGGCCTTGGCGCCCGACGCCTGCGCCTGCAGCAGGTAGGAGGACCAGTCCGCCACGCCGACAGGATGGTGGACCGCGCCGAGCACGCGGCCGCCGTTGTCGGCCGCCGCCTGGCGTGCCGTTTGTTCCAGCGCCGCCCCGGCCGCGCCGTCCGGCGTGATCACGTACCAGGTGTCCTTGCCTTCTTTCAGCAACGACATCGCCTCCGCGCGGCCCACGGAGTAGGTGTCCCACACCCACGCGAGGCCGTAGCCGTTGCACTCCTCCTCGGTGATGCGGTCGTTGATCGTGGTGCTGAAGAAGACCAGCTTGCGGGAGCGCCCGGCCTCGCCATTGACGGCGAGGGCCACGCTGGACGTCGGCACGTCGAAGATCGCGTCCACGCCCTGGCTGAACCATTGGTGGGCGAGGGCGGAAGCGTTGTCGGGCTTGTTGAGGGTGTCTGCGGAAAGGACCTGCACCTTGTCCGCCATTCCGCTGTCGGCGACCGCCATCTTGGCGGCGATGACCGATCCCGGGCCGCCGTAGTCGGCATAGGAGGAACTCATGTCGGTCAGCACGCCGATTTTCACCGCCGGCTGCGCTTCGGCTGCGGGCGGCAGCGACAAGGCCAGGGCGGCCGCAGCGGCCCTCCATGGGAAATGCGTCATGGGCACGTCCTCCGTCCCTTAAGCCCGGCAGGTCCTGCCAAGAAGCAACCTTTTATTCGGCGTTCAGTCCCCAGCATATTATCCTGGATTGCGAATGGCGAGTCTTGTCGCGAACGGGCCGGCAAAGTTCCGCAGCGTACGGCCTGAGCCGTGGCCAGCATGCGTTTTCGCGCCCGTTCACCAGGGTGGCCGTATCGGGGGAAGCACCCTCTCGCATGCCATGCCGATTGCGAGCAGGCCTGAGTCGGCGTTGACCGGCCCGTCGAACTCGATGCCGACTGGCAGTCCGGATCGGGACAGCCCGGCCGGCAGCACAAGCCCAGGCAAGCCCGCCGCCGAGCCGGGGTTCTCGTTATGGAAGCAGGCGTCCATCACCGGCGTGGCCGTGCCGTCCAGCGTCACCGATGCCTGCCCGATCAAGGGAGCGGTGATCGGGATTGGAGGGAAACACAACGCCTCGATGCCATATTGCCGGTAGCAGTCTGCGAACAATGCCTGCAGGTTCGGTCTGTAGTAGCTGATTGCAGAATCGTAGGATGCCTGGCTGGGAGGGCTGCCGAGGAAGTACTGGTATCCTTGCTGGACATCCGGACTTGCGATCTGGGCCACGACCTGCTCGACAGTCAGTCCGATATTCGATTGCGCGAGGTATGTCCGGAGATCCACGATGGCCTCGTAGGGCAGGATCGGGGCTATCCCGTCCAGGAGAGGCTGCAACCCGGGCAGGTCGACATCGACGAACTCGGCCCCGGCATATTTCAGGCGCGCCACGGCGTCGCGAGCGACCGCTTCGGTTTCCGGATCGAGGTTCGACCAGAAATACGCTTCCGGCAGTCCGAGCCGCAGCCCGGCCAACGGGCGCGACGCCGGGTATGCCTTGCCGGACATCAGAGCGTCCAGCAGAGCCACGTCGGACACTCGGCGTGCCATGGGCCCGATCGTATCCCGGGTATGGCTGAACGGGACGACGCCCGCGGCAGGGTAGCGCCCGCCCGAAGGCCGGAACCCGACGACGCCGCTCAAGGAGGCCGGGATACGGCAGGACCCTCCGGTGTCCGTGCCCAGCCCGGCCGGCGCCACGCGCGCGGCGATGCCTGTCGCCGTGCCGCCGCTGCTGCCGCCCGGAATGCGGTCGAATGCGTAGGCGTTATGCACCGCACCGTATCTAGCGTTGTCGCTTGTGACGCCGAATGCCAGCTCATGCATGTTGGCCTTGCCGAACAGCAGCCCGTCGGCGCCAAGAAGCGCCGCGAGCGCGGCTGCGTCCTTGGCCGGCCTGTTGTCGGCCAGGGCCGGTGTGCCGGCGGTGGTGGGGAAGGCGACCGTGTCGATGTTGTCCTTGACGATGAGCGGCACGCCGGCGAGCGCCCCAAGACGACCGCCACGATGGCGGCGGATGTCCAGATCCCGGGCCGCTTCCAGCAGCATGTGGCCGTTGCCGGAGATGAAGATGTCCAGGGCGCGGACCCTCTCCGCCTGTTCCAGCAGAGCCGCGACGTAACGCTCGGCCGTGACCGCGCCGGTTCGGATGGCGTGCGACGCTTGCAGGGCGGTCAGGTTCGTCGCCCAGTTTTGGCCGGGAGCGGCACGCGCGGCTCCCGGCAGGAGCGACGCCGCCGGTACGGCTGCAACGCCGGCGATGAACGCGCGGCGTGTCTGGCTGCTCGGAACCGGGGCCGCGTGGGCCGCCGATGGGGTATCGCCGTCGTTGTCCATGGCCGTCCTTCCCTGTTGCGTGCCCAGTTGCAGCCCAAGGCAGGCTGCCTTTCAGATAACAGCATGGCATGCCATAATCAAAACAGCAAAGGCGTCTCGACCGTTCGGTGCGGGTCCAAAAAGCTTGGTTGCAGAAAGCCTTTCAGGAATTAGAATGACGGCCCGCGCTTGGGGTAGGAGCATCCGATGTCGGACGAGTTGGCACGCTATCACGGGTACGAACGGCTGCGTTTCGACAAGCCGCACCCGCGCGTCCTGCGGATCACCATGGACCACGGCAAGATGAACACCGCCGACAGCGTGATGCATCGGGAGTTGGTCGAGGTTTGGCGGGAGGTCGATGCCGACCCGGAGGTGAACGCGATCGTGCTGACCGGCGCCGGGCGCTTCTTCTCTGCCGGGGGCGACTTCTCCCTCGTTCAATCGCACATCGACGACTTCGAGTCGCGTGCCCGCGGCTGGAAGGAAGCGCGCGACCTGGTCTACAACGTCATCAACTGCTCCAAGCCCGTCGTGAGCGCGATGCGGGGCGTCGCGGTCGGCGCCGGGCTGGTGTGCGGGCTGCTCGCCGACGTGTCGCTGGCGACGGCGGACTGCCGGATCCTCGATGGCCATACGCGGCTCGGCGTGGCCGCCGGGGACCATGCGGCCATGATCTGGCCGCTGCTGTGCGGCATGGCGAAGGCGAAGTACTACCTGCTGACGTGCGAACCCCTGCTGGGTGCCGAGGCCGAACGGATCGGGCTGATCACCGAGGCCCTGGCTGACGACGCCCTCGACGCCCGGGCGGTCGAGATCGCGGGTCGTCTGGCCGAGGGCGCGCAGACCGCGATCCGCTGGACCAAGTACGCGCTGAACAACTGGCTGCGGCAGGCCGGGCCGACCTTCGACGCTTCGCTGGCGATGGAGTTCCTGGGCTTCGGCGGCCCCGACGTGAAGGAAGGCCTCGCTTCCCACCAGGAAAAGCGGAAGCCGGCATTCAAGCCCGACTCACCCATCTGAGGCTTGCGCCGGCGTGCCGGCGCTTCGGACCACGACGCCGGCGCTTTCCTCAAGCATGCGGATCAGCCCGGTGATGTCGTCCGATGCCCGGCCCTGCGTCATGGCGAGGCGCCATAGGCGCGCCGACTGCTCCAGCACCTGCACCGGGACTGCGAGATCGGCTGCCTCGGCCAGCCCCAACGTGACGTCCTTCTCCATCACGGCGATGGTGGCGCCGAAGTCGAAGCGGTCGGTCAGCACGCTGCGCGGAGCCATGTCGGTGCTGACGAAGCTGCGCCCGGTGCTGGCATTCAGGACCTGCACCATCGTATCGGCATCGAGTCCGGCCTTGGCGCCCATGACCAGGGCCTCGAAGGCCGAAGCCATGTTCGCCGCGACGACGAGGTTGTTCACAAGCTTCATCGCCTGGCCAAGCCCGGGACGGTCGCCGACCCGATGGATGGACCGTCCGATGCGACCCAGGACAGGCTCGGCCCGCAGCAGGTCCTCGGCCAAGCCGGATGCCATGATGGCAAGCGTTCCGGCCCGCGCGCCGCCGGGGCCTCCGCTGATCGGCGCATCAAGGAAACCGATCCCCTGCCCGGCGAGCCCCGCCGCGATGCGCTCGACGCTGCCGCGGCCGATCGTCGACATCTCGACATAGGTGCGGACGGCACGGCCCCGCGCGATGCCGTCCAGTCCCAACGCCACTGCCTCGCTCGCCGCAGAATTCGGCAAGCAGGCCAGGACCACGTCGGCAGCGTCGGCGACGGAGGCCGGGTTGGGGTGGCCGATGGCGCCCAGGCTGGTAAGCCGAGCTGCGGCCGCGGCCGCGGGATCGAACACATGCAGCGCGACTTCGGAACGCAGCAGCCGCTCCGCCATGGCGCCGCCCATCCGGCCGAGTCCGATGAGTCCGACTTGGCTCCTTTCAGCCATGACGCCCTGCCTCCCTGTAAAACAGCCCGTCCGTCTGCCATGATGAATGGGAGCGTCGGCGTGCCGACATTTTCATGGAGGATGTCGTCCTGAGTGCAGAATTGCAATCCACCAATGAGAGCGACAGGCCAGCGACGCAGCGGGACGTGGGAGCGGTCGTCCACGCGCTGCAGATCCTGCAGTACCTGGCTGCGAGCACGGCGCCCGTGGGCGTGGCCGCCGTGGCGCGGGGCACGAAGGTCAGCACCAGCACGTGCTTCAACATCCTGCGCACCCTGGTGCGCGCGCGTTTCGCCGCGTTCAACGCGACGGACAAGACCTACACGCTCGGGTTGGCCTTGGCGGAGCTGAGCACCGGGCTGGTCGGGATCAGCCACGCTGAGCTGATCCGTCCCGAGCTCGAGCGGCTCGCGCTCAACTACGAGACCTTGATCCTGCTTTGGCGCGTGACGGACGACAACCACCTGGTGCTCATCGACAGGGCGCACAGCCAGACGGCCATCCGCGTCGAGATCGGGATCGGGTACCGGCTTCCCATCCTGGCCGGAGCGATCGGCCGCTGCGTTGCGGCAGAGATGCAACTGCCGACGGCAGAGCTCCGGCGGCGGTTCGCCGCCCTGCGATGGCAGGCCCCGTTCACGTTCACCGAGTACCAGGCCGCGGTCGCGAAAACCCGGGAAACGGGTTGGGCGCTCGATGAGGGCAAGCTGTTCCGCGGGTTGGCCAACGTGGCTGCTCTGGTCGTCGACAACGAACGCCGGCCGCGGTTCGGCTTCAGCGGAGTGTCCATCGCCGGGCAGCAGTCGCAGGAACGGCTTGAGGATCTGGGGCGCGACCTGAAAGACCTTGCAGCCTTGGTCGGCAAATCCCTGTTCTCGCCCCGGCCTCGTGCATCGGGCTGATCGGGCGAGATCAGGTTCCAACCCGCAGGAAATCGACCGACTATTCAGAAGTCGGATTGCTTTTCTCCATTCGGGAGCTATCTTGGCTCCAGCAAGGGGGCAAGGGTCATGGCGACGGCAGTTGGCGGGCGGGCCGCCCTGGAAACCGGTGCGGGTGCGGCAGGCCCCGAAGCGGAATACCTGGCGCACCTGCAAGCTGGCCGGTTCATGATCCAGCGCAGCCGGGCAACCGGACAGCATGTCTTCTACCCGCGTGTCGCAGTCCCCGGGACGGGCGAGCAGGATCTGGAGTGGGTGCCTGCATCGGGCGACGGCACGGTGTATTCCATCACCGTGAACCGGTCCCGGGACGGCGCCTACAACGTGGCGCTGATCGACCTCGCCGAGGGGCCGCGCATGATGAGCCGGATCGAGGGCGTCGATACCCTGCCAGTCGGCGCCCCGGTCAAGGCCCGGATCGCAGCCACCCCTGACGGGCTTGCCGTCGTGTTCGATCCCGCGGGAACCTGACGTGGCGCATCCTCTGCGTGGCCGAACTGCCGTCGTCGGGATCGGGACCGCCGGCGTGGGGGAGGCACCCGGCTGGTCGGCGACCGAACTGATGTGCCAGGCGGCCGTGGCCGCCATCGCCGATGCAGGGCTTTTGCTGCCGGACATCGACGGAATCTTTGCCGCGACCAGCACGCACGCCTTCCCCACCCTGTCGGTCGCGGACCACCTCGGCATCCGCCCGCGCTTCTTCGATGGCACCAACGTGGGCGGATCGAGCTTCGAGATGCACCTGCTGAAGGCCGCGCTGGCGCTCGATGCCGGGCTGTGCGACGCGGCCCTGGTCTGCTACGGGTCCAACCAGCGCACCGCCGGCGGCAGGCTCGTGTCCATGAGCGAGCCGGTCTGGCACGAGACGCCCTACCGCCCGCGCCACCCGATCACCGCCTACGCGCTGGCCACGGCCCGGCACATGCACGAGTTCGGCACCACGCGGGAGATGCTGGCGGACGTGGCGGTTGCCGCCCGCGCCTGGGCGAACCTCAACCCGGACGCCTTCGCCCGCGGCCCGCTGTCGCGCGAGGACGTGCTGGCCGCCCGCATGGTCAGCGACCCGCTGACTGCCCGCGACTGCTGCCTGGTCACCGACGGCGCCGCGGCTTGCGTGCTGGTGCGGTCGGAGCGGGCCCGCGACTTGCCGCAGAAGCCCGCCTACGTGCTCGGGGTTGGCGGCGCGCAGTGGCACCGCTCCATCGCGCAGATGCCGGACCTGACCGTCACCGCGGCGTCGGAGAGCGGGCCGCGCGCCTTCGCCATGGCCGGCCTGTCGCCGGCCGAGGTCGATCTCGTCATGGTCTATGACGCCTTCACCATCAACACGATCCTGTTCCTTGAGGATCTCGGCTTCTGCCCCAAGGGCGAGGGCGGCCACTTTGTCGGCGACGGTGCCATCGCGCCGGGCGGCCAATTGGCGGTCAACACGAATGGCGGCGGGCTGTCCTGCGTGCATCCTGGAATGTACGGCATGTTCCTCATCGTCGAGGCCGTCACCCAGTTGCGGGGCGCGGCCGGCAAGCGCCAGCAGCCGCGCTGCGAGGTGGCGCTCTGCCACGGCAACGGCGGCACCCTGGCAAGCCAGGTCACGGCGCTGCTCGGCAGCGCGGCGCTGGTCTAGGTCGCCCCGGCATGGCCCTCGACCCCGAACGCCTCATGGCTTTTCCGATCCCGGAGGTGCGGCAGCGCGTCACCGAACGCGACGCCATCCTGTATGCCCTGAGCGTCGGCCTTGGGCAGGACCCGATGGACCGACGGCAGCTTGACTTCGTGGACCAGCACCGGGCTTTGCGCGCCATGCCCTCCATGGCGGTCGTGCTCGGCCATCCCGGATTTTGGCTGGCCGATGAGCGGACCGGGGTGGATGCGGTCAGGCTGGTCCACGGCGAGCAGTCGGTCGCGATTCACCGGCCTCTGCCAGTGGCAGGCGAAGTGATCGGGCGCACTCGCATCACGGGGTTGGTCGACAAGGGGCAAGGACGGGGCGCGCTGCTGTTCACCGAGAAGCAGGTCACGGACGCCATCAGCGGCGCTTTGCTGGCCGTCACGGCGGCGACCACCTTCCTCCGCGGCGATGGCGGGTTCGGGGG
>CAXSEX010000005.1:0-4662 GCA_964236415.1 uncultured Acetobacteraceae bacterium
GGTTTCCCCCGGGTGTTCTACCTGCGCTACCATGGCTACCGGCTGTTCTTCCCATTGCTGGCGCTGGCGCGGTTCCGCAACCTGCGGCACGGCAACAGCCGCCGGGTCAGCTTCGGGTTCTGAGCGCTGGCGCCGGGACGCCCGGTCGGCCCCCCGGTCGTCGGCATCGTCACCGGGCTTGAGGCGGAGGCGCGGATCGCCCGGCGCCTCGGCGTCCCGGTCGAGGCCGGCGGCGGCCGGGCGGAGGGCGCCGTGGCGGCCGCGCAGCGCCTGGCCGAGGGCGGCGTTGCCGGGCTGGTCAGCTTCGGCCTGGCGGGCGGCCTCGATCCGGCGTTGGCTGCCGGCACGGTGCTGGTCCCGGCCGTTGTGCTGCTCGACGCCGAGCGGTGGGACGCCGACGATGCGCTGCTGCAGCGGCTGGGCGGCGCGACGCCGGGGGCGCTGTACGGCGGCGGCGAGGTCGTCGCCACCGCCGCCGCCAAAGCCGCGCTGCATGCGCGCACCGGCGCCGTCGCCGTGGATCTGGAAAGTGCCGCGGTGGCCCGCACCGCCCGGCGGCACGGCATGCCCTTCGCCGTGCTGCGCGCGGTGTGCGACGGCGCTGGGCGCGGCCTGCCGCGGGCCGCGCTCGTGGCGTTGGACGGTGCCGGGCGGATCGGCGGATTGCGCGTCGCCTGGGCGGCGGCGTCGCGGCCCTGGGAGGTCCCGGACCTGGTCCGGCTCGGCGGCGACGCGGCCCGCGCCCGTCATGCACTCGTCGCTCGCGTGCGGGCCATCGGTCGGCTATAGCCCAGCGCATGGACGCATTGAAACCCGCCCGCAACTACCCCATCATGTCGAACCCGCAGGCGCAGCCGCGCTACGCGGGCATCCCGACCTTCTTCCGCACGCCGCACACCCAAGACCTTTCGACGGTCGATATCGGCCTGATCGGCGTGCCGTTCGACGGCGGAGTCACCAACCGCCCCGGCGCCCGGCACGGCCCGCGCGAGGTGCGCAACCAGTCCAGCCTGCTGCGCCCCATCAACACCGCGACCGGCGCGCAGCCGTTCGCTGACCTGCGCATCCGCGACCTCGGCGATTGCTGGATCGAGGAGCCGTACAGCCTGGCCGGCGCCTTGGCCGAGATCGAGGCGTTCTACCGCCGGGTCGTGGCTGCGGGCGTCACGCCGGTCACGGTGGGGGGCGACCACTCGATTGCCTGGCCGATCCTGCGCGCCGTGGCCGCAGGCGGCCCGATCGGCATGGTGCACATCGACGCGCACGGCGACACCGGCGACGACTACATGGGGTCGCGCATCCACCACGGCACGCCGTTCCGCCGGGCGGTGGAGGACGGGCTGCTCGATCCCCGGCGGGTCATCCAGATCGGCCTGCGCGGCACCAGCACCGTGCCCGGCAGCCTGTGGGAGTTCAGCGAAAGCAGCGGCATGCGGGTCGTGCCGATGGACGAGTTGCACGACCGCGGCTGGCGCTGGGCGGTGGAGGAAGCGCGCCGGGTGGTGGGCGACGGGCCATGCTACCTGTCGTTCGACATCGACAGCCTCGACCCCGCCTGGGCGCCCGGCACCGGCACGCCGGAAGCGGGGGGCCTCAGCACCATCGAGGCGCAGCGCATCGTGCGCGGGCTGATGGGCCTCGATGTCGTGGGGGCAGACGTGGTGGAGGTGTCGCCGCCGTTCGACGTAGGAGGGCTGACCGCCTTCCACGGCGCGTCGATGCTGTTCGAGATCCTATGCGTGGCTGCCGCCGCGCGGGTGGCGCGCGGCGGCTAGGCAACGCCGGCGCCCGGCTCAGTCCGCGGCGTCGGCCACCTGGGGCTTGCCCCGCGGCTTGTGCTTCAGTTCCGCCATCTTCTCCTGCACGTGCCGGCTGAACACGTACTCGGCCGGGCGCTGCTTCGACAGGTCGATCTCCGGCGCCATCGGGCCGGTCAGCTTCGGGCCGCGCAGCACGGTCTTCATCGTCTTGAGCGGCGACTTCACCGCGTCCATCACCGCCGTGCTCTCGTATCCGGAGTGCACCATGCAGTCGGCGCACTTCTCGTAGTTGCCGGTGCCGTACTTGTCCCAGTCCGTGCTGTCCATCAGTTCGGCGAACGTCTTGGCGTAGCCCTCCCCCAGCAGGTAGCAGGGCCGCTGCCAGCCGAACACGTTGCGGGTCGGCTTGCCCCAAGGCGAGCACTGGTAGTTCTCGTTGCCGGCAAGGAAGCTCATGAACAGCGGCGACTGGGTGAACTTCCAGTTCTTGCCGCGGCCATAGGTCAGGATGTCGCGGAACAGCTGCTTGGTCTTCTGCCGCGACAGGAAATGCGCCTGGTCCGGCGCGCGCTCGTACGCGTAGCCCGGCGAGGTCATGATCCCGTCCACACCCATTGCCATCACGTCGTCGAAGAACTTCGCCACCCGCTCCGGCTCCGCGCCGTCGAACAGGGTGCAGTTGATGCTGACGCGGAAGCCGCGGCGCTTGGCCTCCTTGATGGCGGCCACCGCCCGGTCGTAGGTGCCGGCCTGGCTCACCGAGCGGTCGTGCACCTCCCGGTCGCCGTCCAGGTGCACGTCCCAGGAGAAATCCAGGTGTGGCTTGTAGAGGTCCATCTTCTTCTCAAGCAGCAGCGCGTTGGTGCAGAGATAGATGAACTTCTTCCGCGCCAGCAGGCCCTCCACGATCTGCGGCATTTCCTTGTGCAGCAGCGGCTCGCCGCCGGCGATGGACACCACGGGGGCGCCACACTCGTCGATCGCCTCCATGCACTGGTCGTAGCTCAGCCGCTGGTTGAGGATGGGCGCGGGATAGTCGATCTTGCCGCAGCCGGAGCATGCGAGGTTGCAGCGGAACAGCGGCTCAAGCATCAGCACGAGCGGATACCGCTTGCGGCCCAGCATATGCTGCTTGACCACGTAGGCCCCGACACGCGCGACCTGCCTCATCGGAACAGACATTGTTGACCTCCTCGGCCTAGCTCAACTCGGCCGGAAACTTGAACTTCACATCTTCCGCGGCGCCCGCCAGCGTGGACACGTCCACCTGGCGGAACCGCCGCAGCCCATCCAGCACGCCCTGCACCAGCATCTCCGGCGCGCTGGCCCCGGCCGTCAGGCCCACAGACTCAACCCCTTCGAACCAGTCGCGTTCCAGCGCCGAAGCGTCGTCGATCAGGTAGCTGGGCTTGCCTAGCTCCTGCCCGATCTCCCGCAGCCGGTTGGAATTCGAACTGTTCCTCGATCCCACGACGAGGATCAGGTCCACCAGCTTCGCCAGGTCGTGCACGGCCTGCTGCCGGTTCTGCGTGGCGTAGCAGATGTCGCGCACGTCGGGACCCACGATGGACGGGAAGCGGCCCTGCAATGCGGCGATGACGCTTCGCGTGTCATCGACCGAAAGCGTCGTCTGGGTGACGTAGGCCAGGCGGTCCGGCGAGCCGACCTCCAGTGTTTCCACGTCGGCGACCGTCTGCACCAGGTGCACGGTGCCGGGGATCTGCCCGATGGTCCCTTCCACCTCCGCATGGCCGGCGTGGCCGACCAGCACGATCTCGCGCCCCCCCGCGGCGTAGCGCCGGCCCTCCGCATGGACCTTGGCCACCAGCGGGCAGGTCGCGTCGAACACCGGCAGCCGGCGCTCGGCGGCCAGTTCCTCTACCCGCTTCGCGACGCCGTGCGCGCTGAACACCGTCATGGAGCCGGGCGGGATCTCGTCCAACTCGTCCACGAACACCGCGCCGCGGGTGCGCAGGTCCTCGACCACATGCCTGTTATGCACGATCTCATGCCGCACGTAGATCGGCGGCCCGAACTTGGCCAGCGCGCGTTCCACGATCTCGATTGCCCGCTCCACACCGGCGCAGAAGCCTCTGGGTTGGGCCAAGATCACACGCATCATCCGCAGCTTTCTCCAACGGCCGGGCACGGCCTCGCCGATCATATCGCATTCACCTGGGAAAACGGGGCGCGGCAAACCACTGATGTGTCGGTTATGGCTCAGCACCGTGATGCAAATGCCACACTACGGCAAGATGAGCCGGATGGCCTGGCGAGACGCCGCCAGTTTGGCTAGTGTGGCGTAGTGCTACACGGACGTGACAATGTGCGCCGATGAGGACCGTCATACGGGCCGGGCCGTGGCGGGAACCGCCTTGGTGGGACAGCCCCTTGCCGCCGGGCGTGGCGCAACTGCCGCACCGGGCCGGCAATCGGCGCTATCCTCAGTGCGGGCGGCAAAGCGATCTCTAGATCGACGTTATTCGCGTATAGCCAGCCGCACTTGATCCAGAAACCATTTAGCCGCGTGGCCTATCCCGCGGGTGGAGCTGAGTGACCCTAATGAACGCGAGCATCCCGCTCCCACCCCGTCCCGCCACCCCGATGCTCGACCGCGTCCATATTCCTTCCGACCTGCGCAACTTCTCCGCCGAACAACTGCGCCTGCTTGCCGACGAGTTGCGGGCCGAAACAGTGGATGCGGTCAGCACCACGGGCGGGCACCTGGGCGCGTCGCTGGGTGTCGTCGAACTGACGGTCGCGCTGCACGCCGTGTTCGACACGCCGCGCGACCGCCTGCTGTGGGATGTCGGGCACCAGGCCTACCCCCACAAGATCCTGACCGGGCGGCGCGACCGCATCCGCACCCTGCGCCAACCCGGCGGCTTGTCCGGCTTCACCC
>CAXSEX010000005.1:4672-11200 GCA_964236415.1 uncultured Acetobacteraceae bacterium
GGGAATGGCGGTCGCGCATGACTTGCTGGGCGAGAAGGACCGCCACGTGGTCGCGGTGATCGGCGATGGCGCGATGAGCGCCGGCATGGCCTACGAGGCCATGAACAACGCGGGCGCCCGCAAGTCGCGCCTCCTGGTGATCCTGAACGACAACGACATGTCCATCGCGCCCCCGGTCGGCGCCATGAGCGCCTACCTGTCGCGCCTGATGAGCAGCCGGTCGTTCCTGAACCTGCGGGACCTCGCGTCCCGCATGGCAACGCGGTTCCCGCGCGGCATCCAGCGCACGGCGCGGCGGGCGGAGGAATACGCCCGCGGCATCCTGACCGGCGGCACCTTGTTCGAGGAACTGGGCTTCTACTACGTCGGCCCCATCGACGGGCACAACCTGGACCACCTGCTGCCCGTGCTGCGCAACGTGCGGGAAGCGGAGGAAGCCGGGCCGATCCTCCTGCACGTCATCACCAAGAAGGGCCACGGCTACGCCCCGGCGGAGGCCAGCCCGGACAAGTATCACGCGGTCAGCAAGTTCAACGTGATCACCGGGGAGCAAGGCAAGGCGCCGCCGGGGCCGCCGCAGTACACCAGGGTGTTCGCCGACGCGCTGATCGCAGAGGCCGCGGCGGACGACCGCATCGTGGCCGTCACCGCCGCCATGCCGAACGGCACCGGCCTTGACCGCTTCGCCAAGCGGTTCCCCGACCGTTGCTTCGATGTGGGCATCGCCGAGCAGCACGCCGTCACCTTCGCCGCCGGCATGGCGGCGGAGGGGCTGCGCCCGTTCTGCGCGATCTACAGCACGTTCCTGCAGCGCGCCTACGACCAGGTGGTGCACGACGTGGCGATCCAGGGCCTGCCGGTGCGCTTCGGCATCGACCGTGCCGGGCTGGTCGGCGCGGACGGGGCAACCCATGCCGGGAGCTTCGACCTTGCCTTTCTCGGCTGCCTGCCCGGCATGGTGCTGATGGCGCCGTCGGACGAGCTTGAGCTGATGCACATGGTCGCGACCTCGGCCGGGATCGACGACCGGCCCAGCGCCGTGCGCTATCCCCGGGGCGAGGGCACTGGGCTTGACCTGCCGGAGCGCGGCACGCCGCTTGCGGTCGGCCGCGGCCGCATCCTGCGCGAAGGCTCGGCCGTCGCCATCCTGAGCCTCGGCACCCGCCTGGCCGACAGCCTGCGCGCGGCGGATGAGCTCGCGGCGCGCGGCCTGTCCGCCACCGTCGCCGACGCGCGTTTCGCAAAGCCGTTCGACGTGGGCCTCGTGGAGCAGCTCGCCCGGCACCATTCCGTGCTGGTGATCATCGAGGAAGGCTCGGTCGGCGGGTTCGGCGCCTCCGTGTTGCAGCACCTGGCGGGACGGGGCCTGCTCGACGGCGGCGTGCGGGTGCGGTCGATGACCCTGCCCGACCGGTTCATCGACCACAACACCCCGGCCGCGCAGATCATCGAGGCCGGGCTGGGCGCCAAGGACATCGTGGCCACCGTCATGGCGGCGCTCGGCAAGGACGTGGCCAAGGCGACGCTGCTGGTGCCGGCGCGATGAGCCTTGCCCGGCGAACGGTTCTGGGCGCGCTGCTGGGCGGGCTGCTGCTGCCCGGCCTCGGGCGCCTGGCGCTTGCCGCCGACGCGGACGCGGCGGCGCCGATCAGCGCCCTGAACCGCGGCCTTCTGGCCGGCATGCACGCCGGCAAGGCCACCCCGTTCCCCCAGCGGTACAGCACCCTGGCGCCGCTGGTGGAGGGGGCGTTCGATGTCCCGGGCATCCTGCAAGCCTCGGTCGGCCCTCGCTGGTCGGCGCTGCCGCCGGCACAGCAGTCGCAGCTGCTCGACGTGTTCCGCCGCTTCACCGTCGCAAGCTACGTCG
Source organism: uncultured Acetobacteraceae bacterium (assembly GCA_964236415.1). Taxonomy (GTDB): domain Bacteria; phylum Pseudomonadota; class Alphaproteobacteria; order Acetobacterales; family Acetobacteraceae; genus CAHJXG01. The sequence goes on from CAXSEX010000005.1 coordinate 6,540, forward strand.
CCAACTTCGATATCTTCAGCGGGGAAAAGCTGGAGGTGCTGCCGATCAGCCGCAGCGTCGGCGCCGATCAGGTCGTGGCCACGCAGATCGTGCCGTCGAGCGGCGCGCCGACGCGGATCGACTACGTGATGCGCCGCACGCCGGCGGGTTGGCGCGCGGTGGACGTGCTGCTCAACGGGTCCATCAGCCGCGTCGCCGTGCAGCGGTCGGACTTTCGCTCCCTGCTCGGCTCCGGCGACGCGGGGGCGCTGATCCAAAGCTTGCAACGCAAGACCGCCGACCTGTCCGGCGGCACGCTGGCCTGACGGGACGCCCTTGCTCGACGTCCTGACGATGGGAGCGGCCGGGCTGACGGCCGCCGGCCTGGCGCAGTCCAGCGCCGGGTGGCTTGCGGTGGAGCGGTTCGCCCGGCGCGCCGTGGCCGTCCCGGCCCAGTGCCCGCCGATCACCATCCTCAAGCCGCTGCACGGCGACGAGCCGTTGCTGGAAGAGGCGCTGGCCAGCTTCTGCGCCCAGGACTACCCCGAGTTCCAGATCGTGTTCGGCCTGCAGGACCCGGCCGACCCGGCACTGGCGGTGCTGGCCCGCCTGCGCCAACGCTTCCCGGCGCTCGACATGGCGGTGGTGGTGGACCCCACCCCGCACGGCGTCAACCGCAAGGTCGCGAACCTCATCAACATGGCGCCGCGCATCCGGCACGACGTGCTGGTCATCGCCGACAGCGACATCCACGCGGCGCCGGGCTACCTGACCCAATTGGTCGGCAGCCTCCTGGCGCCGGGCGTCGGCCTGGTCACCACGCTGTATGCCGGGCTGCCGTCCGGCCGGACGCTGACCGCGCGGCTCGGCGCGGAGCAGATCAACCATGCGTTCCTGCCGGGCGCGCTGATGGCGCGCGGGCTGGGGCGGCAGGATTGCCTCGGCGCCACCATGGCGCTGCGGCGGCAGACGCTGGACAGCATCGGCGGCCTGCACGCGCTGGCGAACCACCTGGCGGACGACGCGATGCTCGGCCGGCTGGTCAAGGCGCGCGGCCTGTCCATCGCGCTTGCGGGGACTGTGCCTGCGACCACCGTGGCGGAGGCGCACCTGCCGGAGCTGTTCGAGCACGAACTGCGCTGGGCGCGCACGGTCCGGAGCCTTGAGGCCGTGGGCTTCGTGATGTCCAGCGTGCAATATCCGTTGTTCTGGTCTGCGCTGGCCGTGGGCTTGTCGGGCGGTGCCGGCTGGGCTTGGCTGGCGTTTGCCCTGGCTTGGCTGGTGCGGGCCGCTGCCGGGCATGGGATCGACCGCGCGCTCGGCTTGGCGCCCAGCGCCGGCCTCTGGTGCTTGCCGTTCCGCGACCTCATGTCGATCGTGGTCATGCTGGCAAGCTACCGGACCGACCAGGTTGCCTGGCGCGGACAGATCCTCCGCACGAAAGGGCCGGGCCTCGTGCCGGGCAAGCATTACATCCGGCGTGAGTTGGATCCGGTGAGAGACAAATTGGCATGATGAAGACCCTGTTCCTGCAGCCCCCGTCGTTCGGCGGCTTCGACGGCGGCGCCGGCTCGCGCTACCAGGCGAAGCGCGAGATCAAGTCGTTCTGGTATCCGACCTGGCTGGCGCAGCCGGCGGCGCTGGTGCCCGGCTCCAAGCTGATCGACGCGCCGCCTGCGAACCTCGGCCTGGAGCCGGTGCTGGCCGCGGCCCGGCAGCACGAGCTGTGCATCATCCACACCAGCACCCCCTCCTTCGCGTCCGACGTGCAGGTGGCGCAGGCGATGAAGGACGCGAACCCGGCGCTCAAGATCGGCTTCGTCGGCGCCAAGGTGGCGGTGCAGCCGGCGGAAAGCCTGCAGCAGGGGGCGCCCATCGACTTCGTGGCGCGCAACGAGTTCGACTTCACCTGCCTGGAGGTCGCCGAGGGCCGCGACCTCGCCGCCATCGACGGCATTTCCTTCCGCGACCCGCATGGCCGCCTGGTCCACAACAAGGATCGCGCCATCCTGCAGGACATGGACCAACTACCTTTCGTGTCGGACGTGTACAAGCGCGACCTGCGCATCGAGGACTACTTCATCGGCTACCTCATGCATCCCTACGTCTCCATCTACACCGGGCGGGGCTGCAAGAGCCGGTGCACGTTCTGCCTGTGGCCGCAGACGGTGGGCGGCCACACCTACCGGGTCCGCAGCCCTGGCCACGTGGCGGACGAGGTGCGCTCCATCCAGCGCGACTTCCCCCAGGTGCGGGAAATCTTCTTCGACGACGACACCTTCACCGACAACCTGCCGCGCGCCGAGGCCATCGCGCGGGAACTCGGCAAGCTCGGCGTCACCTGGTCGTGCAACGCCAAGGCCAACGTGCCGCGGGCGACGCTGAAAGTTTTGAAGGACAACGGCCTGCGGCTGCTGCTGGTCGGCTACGAGAGCGGCAACCAGCAGATCCTGCACAACATCAAGAAGGGCCTCCGGATCGAGGTCGCGCGGCAGTTCACCAAGGATTGCCATGAATTCGGCATCAAGATCCATGGCACCTTCATCCTCGGCCTGCCCGGCGAGAGCAAGGAAACCATCGAGGAAACCATCCGCTTCGCCACCGAGATCAACCCGCACACCTTGCAGGTCAGCCTGGCAGCACCCTATCCCGGCACCTTCCTGTACGACCAAGCGGTGGAGAACGGCTGGCTGGACGCGGAGCACGCCGAGCTGATCGACGAGCGCGGCGTGCAGATCGCGCCGCTGCACTACCCGCATTTGTCGCACACGGAAATCTTCGGCAGCGTCGAGGAGTTCTACAGGCGGTTCTATTTCCGGGCGCCGAAGATCGCCTCCATCGTCGGCGAGATGGTGCGCAGCCCGCAGATGATGAAGCGCCGCCTGCGGGAAGGCGTGGAGTTCTTCCAGTTCCTGCGGGAGCGCCAGAAGGCGGCCTAGCGCCCCGCCTTGGCAGCCTGGCCCTGGCATCCAAACGGGTCATCATCTCCGCGGACGACTTCGGCTTGTCCGTCGGGGTGAACGAGGCCGTGGAGCAGGCGTGCCGCGGCGGCCTGCTGACCACGGCCAGCCTGATGGTCGCAGGCCCCGCCGCCGCCGACGCGGTGCGCCGGGCGCGCGCCTTGCCGCAGTTGCGGGTCGGGCTGCATCTTGTGGTAATCGAGGGGCCGGCGGCCAGCCCGGCGCCGGGCCTGCTGGACGCGGACGGGCAGTTCCCGTCCGATCAGCTGCGGCTGGGCATCGACTACTTCTTACGCCGGAAGGCACGCCGCGCGCTGGCGGCGGAGATCCGGGCGCAGTTCGCCGCCTTCGCCGCCACCGGGCTTCGCCTCGACCACGCCAACGCCCACAAGCACATGCACCTGCACCCCACGGTCGGTCGGCTCATGCTGGAAGCGGGCGCGGCGCACGGCCTGCCGGCGGTCCGCATCCCCGCCGAGCCACCCGCCACGATGCTGGCCTGCGGCGCGGCGCAGCGCCCGGGCGACCGCTTGCTTTACGCCTGGACGCGCCTGCTGCGCGCCCAGGCGCGACGGGCCGGAGTGCGGACCAACGATCACGCCTTTGGCATCGCATGGAGCGGCCGCATGACCGCGGGGCGCGTCATCCGGCTGGCCGCGCATCTTCCGCCCGGGGTCAGCGAAATCTACTTCCACCCGGCAACCCATCGGGATGCGCGCCTGGCCAGGTTGATGCCGGACTACGAGCATGAGGCAGAATCGGCGGCCCTGGTTGATCCGGCAGTCCGCGCGGCCTTTGCCCAAGCGGGCGCGGTGCAGACGGGTTACGACGCCCTGTAGGCGGCTGGCACGTGGGCCTGCGCGGACTGCGTCGGCACGACATGCGCCGCCGATTGCGACCGTATGGCCACCCAGCCCAGCACCAGCGCCACGATGATCATGCAAGTCCGGACGAACGCCATAGCCTAAACCCTGTTACACTACACCCGCGAGATTGCCTGGCGATTGCGGCGGCTTTTAGCGCCGTGGTGACGATATTGTGGCAAGCAGCGCGGGGACAAATACCATGCTCGCGATCAGGGTGCAGCAAAGGCTAATCAGAAGCAGGGCACCCATGCTTGCAGTGCCTGGGTGACCGGACAGCGCCAGCGAGCCGAACGCCGTGGCCGTGGTCAGGGCCGAGAACATCACGGCCCGCGCTGTGGGCGACGCCAGGTGCGACCGCAGCCCGGCGCGCCAGTTCATGACGAAGTAGATGTTGAACGACACCCCCACGCCGAGCAGCAGCGGCAGGGCGATCACGTTGGCGAAGTTGAGCGGCAGCGGCAGCCACGCCGCGACGATCACCGTCAGCAGCGCGGACAGCAGCAGCGGCGCCAGCACCAGCGCCACGTCGAGCACCCGCCGCAGCGAGGCGAACAGAATCAGCGTGATGGCAAGGACGGCGCCGAGCGCCGCGCGCTCGAACGCGGCGATGATGGTCTGTGCCGTGGCGGTGATCGTGGGCGCCGGGCCGCCGGCGTCGGGCACCACGGCGCTGACCTGGTCCACGAAGGCGTGCAGCCCCTCGGCGCGGGCGGCGTCCGGCTTGGCGCTGATTTGCACCCGCATCCGGCCATCCGGCAGCACCCAGTCCTGCGCGATGCCCGGCGGTATGTCGGCGGGCGTGACCGGGCCGGCGCGCATGGCGGCGCGCAGCCGCGCGACCTGCTGCGGCAGGAAG